>NZ_LZTE01000037.1:0-148422 GCF_001665925.1 Gordonia sp. 852002-50816_SCH5313054-c | reverse complement strand
TATGCGATCGTCGGCAGCGTCAGATGTGTATAAGAGACAGGGTCAGGCGTACGTGCGGCCGTGGCGGGTCCAGGTTGCAGGTGAGTCGGATTCGCGGAGAGTGCGTTTGAGCGTCTTGAATGTGGCCGTCTCGGGTAATTCGTCGACGATGCGCACCCGGTGGGGCCACTGTTTGGGGCCGAGGTCGCTCTGGGCAGCGAGGAAGTCGCTGAACTCTGACGGTTCGAGGGTCGGAGCAACCAGGACAGCTTCGATCTCGTCGCCGATCTCGACGGGCACTCCGTACACGGCGACCTGTTCGATTCGGTGGTGGCGCAGTAGGATTCGCTCGATCGGGCCGGCGCCGAGGTTCTCGCCGTCGACGCGCATCCACTCGCCGAGGCGTCCGGCGAAGTGTATGTAGCCTGCATCGTCGACCCAGCCGAGGTCGCCGGTGTGATAGATCCCGCCGCGCATGCGCTCCGCAGTCGCGGCGGGGTCGCCGTAGTAGCCGCTGAAAAGTCCTGGGCCAGAGGTGTTCACGATCTCGCCGATTTCACCAGGCGGTGCCGGCTCCCCGGTTTCCGGATCGACTATGGCTGTCGGTGAGCGCAGAGGTCCGAGTGCGTCGTCGGGAGCATCGGGTGTTCGGGTGATGGCGGTACCGCCCTCGGTAGAACCGAAACCGTCGACGACGCTGCAGCCGAATCGGGTGGCGAAGCGTCGTCGATCGCGTGCCGACGCCTCGTTGCCGTAGACGATCCGCAGTGGGTTCTCGGCGTCGTCGGGCTTCTCAGGTGTCGCCAGGATGTAGTTGAGTGGCTTGCCGACGTAGTTGGCGTAGGTGATGCCGTAGCGACGAACGTCGGGCAGGAAGGCGCTCGCAGAGAACTTGCGCCGCAACGTGATCGACGCTGCGCCAGCGACCGCGACGGACCAGCCGGCGATGGTGGCGTTGGAGTGGAACATCGGCATCGAGAGGTAGACGTTGTCGGTTGGGCCGATGTCGAAACGTTCGGCGAGCATCGTGCCGCTTGCAGCGAAGGTGCGATGGGTGCAGCGAACCGCCTTCGGCTCGCCGGTGGTACCGGAGGTGAAGATGAGCATCAGGAGATCGTCGTCGGCGCAATCGGGGAACTCGACGAGTGTATCGACATGGGGTGCAAGTAGTTTCGGCCACTCGTCTGAGTCGACGTCGATTGTTCGCGCGCCGACGTCGACGTCGCCGAGGAGGTGGCGGGTGTCGGAGTTGGTGAGTACCAGATCGCAGTCGGCTGTAGCGATGTCGGCGGCGAGGGCGGCGCCGCGTCGAGTGGTGTTGAGTCCGACGACGACGAACTCGCCAAGCGCCGCCGCAGCGATCAGATAGCTGAACTCCGCGACGTTGCTCATCAGCACGCCGACGTGGGGCGGTCGGCCGTCGGTCAACAGATCGTTGACCGTGGCCGCGCGCTGCGCCGAGCGTCGCAGATGCTCACTCCACGTGACGAATTCGTCGTCGACGTAGAGTCCGCGGTCGGTGACGTCTGCCAGTTTCGACAGAAGGTCGGTGACGGTCACGACGGTGTGATCGTCATGCAGGCTCGGCCGCGAGCGCGTCGCCGAGCCGTCGGAGCGCCGTGCTTGCAGATCCGAGAGTGAACTCGTTCTGCTTGGCGCGCAGGAAGTATCGATGCGTGGGATGGCTCGTATCCAAGCCGACGCCGCCGTGGACGTGGACGGCCGTGTGCGCAACTCGATGCCCCGACTCCGCTGCCCAGAACTTTGCGGTTGCGATTGCGGCGGAAACGTCTGCGCTGCCGGTGGTTTCGGAGTCGCTGGACGAACCGGCGTCGGACTGCGCGAGGAGCCACGAGGCCTGAGTGGTGGTCAGCGACAGCGCCGAGACGTCGATGTAGCCATCCGCGAGGCGCTGCGCGACGGCCTGGAAGGAGCCGATCGGCCGCCCGAATTGCTCACGCTCGCGGGCGTAGCGAGCAGTGGCGTCCAACGCGGCGGCAAGTACACCCGACTGCTCGGCACAGACCGCGAGGGTGAGGCGATCGACGAGATCGGATACGACGTCGACGCCGTGCAGGACATGGGCGTCGTCGAGTGCGACGTCGGAGATGTCGACGTGATAGGTCGGGGTGAGTCCCGTTGTGCGGGTTTCGGTGATCGTGATGCCGGTGGCGGAGGCATCGACGACCGCGACGGCGAGCGAATCTGCAGCACTGGCCGTGACGAGCAGCAGCCCTGCCGCTGCGGCGTAGCCGACGTTGACCTTGCTGCCGCGCAACACATATCCCTTGTCGGTTTTGGTCAGAGTGGTTGTGGGCGAGAGCGCGTCGTCGCCGAGATCCTCTTCGACCGCGGCTGTTGCGATGAGTGTGCCGTCGGCGAGGCGGGGTAGTAGGTCTTTTGCGAGGGTCGTGGTGGCGTGTCGGGCGAGGATAGGGCCGGCCGCGATGGCGTGCTGTCCGAAGGGGACACGGGCGAGGTGCGTGCCGAGTTGCTCTGCAACGGTGGTGTTCTCGACGGTCGAGAGTTCGCCTGCGACGTCGCCCGCGAGGGTTTCGGGGAGTTCGAGGGCGAGCAGGCCTGCGGCCGCGAGCTCACGCCAGAGCTGGTCGTCGAGCGGCGCCGACGAGGCCTCGAGCGCCGCGACGCGTTCGTCGGTGCTGATCTTGGTCGCGATGTCGGCCGCGAGATCGCGCACCGCCGTTGCGGTCTCGGGGAGAGTGAAGTCCATTGCGGGTGCTCCTCGGTGGGTGGGTGATCTCGACAAGCTCGATCAGCGGGGTTGGTGCTCGGTCGGCGGGGTGATCTCGACAAGCTCGATCATCGGGTGCGGGCTCGATCATCGGACGGAAGCTCGGTCGGCGGGTCGATTAGCGGCGGGCGGGCGGCAGGCCGAGGGCCAGCATGCCGATGATGTCGCGCTGGATTTCGTTGGTGCCGCCGCCGAAGGTGAGGATCAGCGACGTCCGCTGGTAGCGCTCGAGGCGGCCGTGGAGTAGGGCGCCGGGTGAGTCCTGCCTCAGCGTCGCGGCAGGGCCGACGACCTCCATCAGCAAACGGTAAGCCTCAGTGGCGAATTCGGTGCCGAAGACCTTGGTGGCAGAGGCGTCGGCAGGACTCGGTGATCCGCCGGAGGCCGCCGCGGAGGCGATCTTCCAGTTGATCAGCTTCAGGTACTCGACCTTCGCGTGTACCCGCGCGAGGTTGGTGCGCACCCACGGTGCGTCGATGACCCGCTGGCCGTCGCCGGTCTTGTGTTGCTGTGCCCAGGCGACGGTTTCGCGAAGCGCGGTCTGTACGGGGGCGGCGCTGCACAGCGCGACCCGCTCGTGGTTGAGCTGATTGGTCACCAGCGGCCAGCCGCCACCCTCTTCGCCGACTCGCGCGCTCACCGGCACCCGGACGTCGGAGTAGTAGGTGGCCGATGTGTCGACGCCGGACATCGTGTGGACCGGGGTGTAGTCGAAGCCGGCGCTGTCGGTCGGGACGATGAGCATCGAGATGCCCTTGTGTTTCTTCCCGCCGGGCTCGAGGGTCGACGGGTCGGTGCGGCACGCGAGCCAGATGTAGTCGGCGTATGCGACCAGCGACGTCCACATCTTCTGCCCGTTGATCACGTACTCGTCGCCGTCGCGCACGGCGGTCGTGCGTAGAGCCGCGAGATCGGTGCCTGCCTCAGGCTCGGAGTATCCGATCGAGAAGTGCAGTTCGCCCGCCGCGATCTTGGGCAGGAAGAAGGCCTTCTGCTCGTCGGTGCCGTAGTTCATGATCGTCGGCGCAACGGAGTTGATGGTCAGGAACGGGACGGGCGCGCCCGCGATCGCGGCCTCGTCGGTGAAGATCAACTGGTCCATCATCGAACGGTTCTGGCCGCCGAACTCGGTCGGCCAGCCGAGCGCGAGCCAGCCGTCAGAGCCCATCTGCGCCACGACGTCGCGGTACGCGTCGCCCTCGCCGAGTTCGCCGTCACCGCCCGTGAGTGCGGCGCGTCGTTCGTCTGTCATCAGTCCTGCGAAATACGACCGCAGCTCGCGACGAAGATCGGCCTGTTGCTCTGTGTACGCGATGCGCATGTTCGACCCCTGTGCTTTCGGTGGGTACTCGCCAACTTCTGAAACACGTTCTAACCTGTATCCACCCAGCCGTCAACCAGCGGACCTGACAACGAAGAGGGGTACTGATGCGAATCAAGGCGGATTTCGACCTATGTGAGGCCAACGGTGTGTGCGTCGGATTCGCACCCGAGTTCTTCGACCTCGATGACGACGACTACCTGGTGATTCTGTCCGACGAGGTGCCCGACGAGAAGGTCGACGAGGTGCGTCGGGCAGTGGCCGGATGTCCGAAGTCGGCACTGCGGCTCGAGTGAATTCGACGAGTGGTTTCGGGGGTTCTGTTCCGGCGCGCAGGGAGCGCATGTTAGAACAGGTTCTAGTAATCGAAAGGGGTTCGTGATGGTGCAGTCACTTGACGATCGGGTCGCCGTGGTCACCGGCGCCGGTGCGGGTCTCGGCAGGGCCGAGGCGATCGGGCTCGCCACGGCGGGTGCGACGGTGATCGTCAACGACCTCGCGAACGCGCTCGACGCCAGCGACACGATCGAGACCATCACCGGCGCGGGCGGCCGAGCGGTGCCCGTCGCAGGCGACATCTCCGACTCCGGCGTCGCGGCCGAGATCATGCGCGTTGCCACCGAAGACCTCGGCCGACTCGACGTCGTGGTCAGCAACGCGGGCGTCGTCCGCGACAAGATGCTGTTCAACATGACCGACGACGAGTGGGATCTGGTGATCCGGGTCCATCTCCGGGGACACTTCCTGCTCAACCGCAATGCGGGCGCCTACTGGCGCAACGAGTCGAAGAAGGCGGGCGGACCCGTCTACGGGCGCCTGATCAACACCTCGTCGGAAGCCGGTCTGCTGGGCCCCGAGGGGCAGGCGAACTACGCCGCGGCCAAGGCCGGGATCACCGCGCTCACCCTCTCCTCGTCGCGCGCGCTCAAGCGCTACGGCGTGCGTGCGAACGCGATCTGCCCACGCGCGCGGACTGCGATGACCGCCGCGGTATTCGGTGATGCACCCGCCGATGGCGTCGACCCGCTGTCGCCCGAGCACGTCGTGCGGCTCGTGAATTTTCTGGCGTCGCCCGACTCCGACGACGTGACCGGACAGGTCTTCGTCGTCTATGGTCCGCGCGTTACCCTGATGGCCGCGCCGACCGTCGACGAGGTCTTCGAGGCAGAGAGTGGCACCTGGGATTCCGACGATCTCGCGAAGACGCTCACGTCGTATTTTGCCGAGCGCGATCCGTCGAAAACCTTCACGGCGCGTGGGCTGGTCAACTGACCCACTTCTGTGTGTTTTGCGTGCTAGGTTGCTTGGAAACCGGGGAAGAGGAGCAGACGTTTGTCGCGCAGGCTTGACGCGCCGCTGGAACAGGTCGGCGACTTCGTTGCCCTAGGTGTCGATTCATTCCGCGAGCTGTTTCATCGTCCTTTTCAGTGGCGGGAGACGGTCGAGCAATCGTGGGCTATCGCGCGTGTTTCGATGATGCCGACGCTGCTCGTGGCGATCCCCTTCACCGTGCTCGTCAGCTTCACGCTCAACATCCTGCTGCGCGAGATCGGTGCGCAAGACCTGTCGGGAGCAGGCGCAGCGCTCGGCACGATCACGCAGATCGGTCCCATCGTCACGGTGCTCATCGTCGCCGGAGCGGGCGCCACGGCAATCTGCGCCGACCTCGGCGCACGGACGATCCGTGAGGAAATCGACGCGATGGAGGTGCTCGGGATCAACCCGGTGCACCGACTGGTGGTTCCCCGCGTGATCGCCTCGACCGGCGTGGCGCTGTTGCTCAACAGCCTTGTGTGCACGATCGGTATCGGCGGCGGATTCTTGTTCTCGGTCTATCTGCAGGACGTCAATCCGGGTGCGTTCCTCGCCAGCCTCACGCTGCTCACCGGCTTCGGTGAGCTGATGATCTCAATGGTCAAAGCGGCGCTGTTCGGGCTGTTCGCGGGATTGGTCGGCTGCTATCAGGGACTCAACGTCAAGGGTGGGGCCAAGGGCGTCGGCGACGCGGTGAACGAGACCGTCGTCTACTCCTTCATGGCGCTGTTCGTCGTCAACGTCGTGGTGACCGCGGTCGGCGTGAAGGCGACGGCGGGCTGAGAAATGGTCCTTCCTTTCACGACGCGGCTCCAGACCGCCAGAGTCGCGATCAAACGCGCGGGCGACGACTGGAACCAGATCGGCGATCAGGCGCTCTTCTATTGGGACAGCCTGATTGCGATCCCGCGAGCGGTACGCCAGTACAAGAAGGAGACGCTCCGGCTGATCGCGGAGATCTCCATGGGTTCTGGTGCGCTGGCGATGATCGGCGGGACCGTCGTCGTGGTCGGATTCCTGACGTTGTTCACGGGCGGCACCATCGCGGTTCAGGGCTATAGCTCGCTGGCCAACATCGGTGTCGAGGCACTGACGGGATTCTTCTCGGCGTTCATCAACGTCCGCATCGCGGTTCCGGTGATCGCGGGTATCGCGCTTGCCGCGACGATCGGCGCGGGAGCGACAGCACAGTTGGGTGCCATGCGCGTCAGCGAGGAGATCGACGCACTGGAGACCATGGCGATCTCGTCGATTCCGTACCTGGTCAGCACGCGCATCGTGGCGGGCATGATCGCGATCATCCCGCTCTACTCGCTGGCCTCCCTCGCCGCCTTCGTCGCCAGCCGATTCGCAACGGTCGTGCTCTACGGGCAGTCGTCGGGTGTGTACGACCACTACTTCAATACGTTCCTGATCCCGTCGGACATCCTCTGGTCGTTCGTGCAAGCCATCTGTATGGCCATCGCGGTGATGCTGATCCACACCTACTACGGCTACAACGCCGACGGCGGTCCGGTCGGCGTGGGCGTCGCGGTCGGCAACGCGGTGCGCGCGTCGCTGGTGGTTGTCGTCGTCATCACTCTGCTCACCTCGCTCGCCATCTACGGCGCCGACGGCAAGTTCAACCTGGCGGGCTGATCAGATGGCGCGCAGACAAGAGCGGAGCCCGCTGGTCCGCAAAACGGCAGCGGTGATCATGGTGGGTGGTCTCGTCGCGGTTGTCGTCGGTGCCGGCGCACAATTCCTCGGCTGGTTCGCCGACACCCAGCCGGTCACGCTCAACACGCCGCGAGCCGGTCTGGTGATGAGTCCCGACGCCAAGGTGAAACTGCGCGGTGTGCAGGTCGGCAGGGTCGCGACGATCAGGCAGGCCGACGGTCACGCGGTGCTCGACCTCGACATCGACAGCGACAAAATGTCGCAGATCCCCGCGAACGTGACCGCAGACATCAAATCCAACACGGTTTTCGGGGCCAAAGCCGTCAACCTGGTGATCCCGGAGACCGGACCGCAGGGCCACCTCTACGCCGGGCAGGTCATCGCGGCCGACCGCGTCGTCGTCGAACTCAACACCGTTTTCCAACAGTTGGTCAACGTGCTCGCCGACCTCCAGCCCGACAAGCTCAACGCCGTGATGGGCGCCGTCGACACCGCACTGTCGGGACAGGGCAAGCAGATCGGTGCGTCGCTCGACCAATTGTCGGGGTTGCTCGCGAAGACCAACCCTCATCTGCCGGAGCTCAACGAGGCGATCGAACAGGCCGCGGGAGCGACCAATGTGTACGCCGACGCCATGCCGGATCTGATGCGGACCATCGACAACGCGACGTTCCTCGGCAACACGTTGCTCGACAACTCGGCCAACCTCGACGCGCTGCTGATCAACGCGACCGGGATGGCCAATACGATCAACGGCGTGCTCTCGCCGCCCAAGCAGACACTGATCAACACACTGTCGAACCTGAACCCCGTCGCGCGGCTTCTCGGCTACCAGTCGCCGGGACTGACGTGCTTCTTGACGGCGAGCGCGCAGGCAGCTGATCTCGCCAAGCCGATGCTCGGCGGAAAGAACAACAATCTGCTCCTATACGCGGGATTGCAGCCGGGCACCGACCCGTACACGTATCCACAGAGCCTCCCGATTGTCGGCGCCGACGGCCCGCCGACCTGCGATGGAGCCCTGAGTGATCCCACAACCGACGTCAACTCGGGTTTCTACGTGACCGATAACGCTCCGGTGCCCTACCAGCCACGCACCACTGCCAAGGCCTCACGCGAGAAGCTCTTCCAGGTGCTCTTCGGGGAGCCCGCCCGTGGTTGACAATCGCACCCGCGCATTCCGCGCCACCGTCATCAAGCTGGGCGCCTTCGCGACGGTCATGATCTTGGTTTTCGTCGGCCTCGTCGCGGTGTTCAGCAACTATCGACCGGGGTCGTCGTCGGACTACTCCGCCATCTTCGTGAGTGCGTCGGAGATGAAGTCGGGGTCGAAGGTGAAGATCGCCGGTGTGCAGGTCGGGACCGTGGACAAGGTCGCGTTGACGCGGAACAACGACGCCGAGGTGTCGTTCAGCGTCGATGAGAAGTACCGGCTGCCGAAGTCGGTGCGCGCGTTGATCCGCTACGAGAACCTGACCGGCGACCGCTATCTCGACATCGAGCAGGGCGGTGGCGATCCCGACGACACACTGCCCTCGGGTGCGACGATCCCGATCGGGCAGACCGAGCCCGCGATGGACCTCGACAAGTTGCTCGGCGGGTTCAAGCCGCTGTTCCGCACGCTCAATCCCGACGAGGTGAACCAGCTGTCGGCGTCGTTGATCGAGGTCTTCCAGGGCCGAGCCCAGCGGGAGGCGCTCACCAACCTGCTCGCGCAGACGTCGTCGTTCACCGGCGCGCTCGCCGATCGAGACCAGTTGATCGGCGACGTCATCGACAACCTCAACCAGACGCTCGGCATTCTCGACGGGGACAAGAAGGGTCTCGACACGAGCCTCGATCAGATGCAGCAGTTGATCACCGGACTGTCGGCGCAGCGCGGAACCATCGGCAATGCGCTGACGCAGACGGCCGCGGTGACCAACGGACTGTCGGGGTTGCTCGGAGCGACCCGCCCCGACCTCAAGCAGATCGTCGCCGAGACGGGCACGGTGTCGGGCAACCTGCTGAAGTCGGAACCATACCTGCGACAACTCGCGGGACGACTGCCGAACGACTTCAAGAAGCTCTCCAATCTCGGCAGCTACGGCGCATGGCTGCAGATCTACTTCTGTCGAATCCGTTTGCTGCTCAGCGGACCTGACGGCAAGCAGTACTTCTTCACCTCCAACGACGTGATGGGCGATACCACGAAGGCCGGCGGGAGGTGCGCGGCGACATGAGCGAGAAGCGGGCGCTCCTCAACGGGCGCAGCCGAGTTCAGATCGGCCTCATCGGCGTCGTCGTCACCGCGATGGTCGTGATCGTCGCGATGCAGATGGACAAGCTGCCGTATCTGTCGCCGATCAGCAGATACACCGCGTATTTCGACGACGCTGGCGGGCTGGTGAACGGCGACATCGTGACGGTCTCCGGCGTGAAGGTCGGTACGGTCGAGAACATCGCGCTCGCACCGACCGACCAGGGCACGAAGGCCGCGGTCACCTTCCGCATGAACGACACCGTGGTGATGGGTACGGATACGCAGGCAGCGATCAAGACCGAAACAGTGCTCGGCAGAAGGAATCTGACGATCCTGCCACACGGTGGTGGACGTATCCGGCCGGGCGAGTCGATCGCCAACCGGAACACCATCGCACCGTATTCACTCTCCGACGCTCTCGACGAGTCGACCAATTCGCTCGCACAGACCGACACCGATCAGCTCAACAAGGCCCTCGACACCCTGTCGGTGACGTTCTCGTCGACCCCCGACGAAGTACAGGGCGCGGTCGACGGCGTGTCACGGCTGTCCAAGGCGATTGCCGACCGCGACAACAACCTTCGTGCACTGCTGGCCAAGGCCAACGGTGTCACCGACGTCATCGGCGACCGGAGCAAGCAGATCAATCAGCTTCTCGTGGATGCCAATTCGCTCGTCGGCGAACTGCAGTTCCGACGCACCGCCATCGCGCAGCTCATCAGTGGTACCCGTGATGTCGCCGACCAGATATCCGGATTCATCAAGGAGAACAACGAACAACTGCGGCCGGCACTGACGAAACTCGACGGTGTACTCGACATCCTCAACGACAACGAGGAGAACCTCAAACAGACCCTCGACCGGCTGGGGCCGTACGCCAACGCGCTCGGCGAGGCCGTCGCGTCCGGGCCACGGTTCGAATCGCTGGTCGGTGTCAGTACTTTCGGCGATTACACCGCGACGTTCATGAAGATCCTTCAGCAGAAGTATCCCGAGGCATGGAAGGCGTTCGGCTACAGCGGGTTCCCGCTGCTGCCGCAGGCATGGAGCCAAGCGCCGCCCTTCCCGCAGAAGGACACCGCACCGGCTCCGCCGCCGACTTACCCGACCCCGACGGCAGGTGGCTGACATGGCATTCCGTCGTTCCCTCCCGGGGAGCCGAAAGGCATGGGGCGCAGCGGGTCTGGTGGCGCTGCTGGTTCTCGCGGGCATCATCGGATACGCCGTCTACGACAGGGCGACCACCAAGACGATCACCGCCTATTTCCCGTCGGTCAACGGTCTCTACACCGGCGACACCGTGCGTGTGCTCGGTGTCCGCGTCGGAAAGGTCAGCTCCATCACGCCTCGCGCGGGCGATGTGAAGGTGACGCTCGACGTCGACCGTTCGACGCCGATCCCGGCCGACGCGCGGGCGGTCGTGGTGGCTCAGAGCCTGGTTTCCGGCCGGTTCGTGCAACTGACCCCGGTCTACGCGGGCGGAAAGCAGCTCGACGACGGCAGCGCGATTCCCATGGAGCGCACCGCCGTTCCGATGGAGTGGGACGACGTCAAGAAGCAACTCTCGAGCCTGACCAAGGCGATCGGACCCGATGGTGCCGACAAGGGATCGGCCGCCAAGCTGATGGACGTCGCCGACAAGAACCTGCAGGGCAACGGTGAGGCGATCAATTCGTCCATCACGAACCTCTCCGACGTGATGTCGACGCTGTCGTCGGGTCGAGACGACCTGTTCTCGACGATCCGCAACCTGCAGAAGCTGACCGACGCGCTCTCAACGAGTCACGAGGAGCTGGTGCAGTTCAACGGCCGGATCGCCTCTGTGACGGATGTTCTCGCCGACAACACGACGCAACTCGACGGCGCGATGCACAATCTGGATTCGGCGATGAGCGATATCAACACGTTCATCGACCAGAACAAGCAATCGTTGACCACCTCGGTGGCGAAGCTGTCGGACACGACACGCATCCTCGCGGAGAAGGACAGCCAGATCCGCGGGTTGCTGCACTCTGCGCCCAATCAGCTCGCCAACTTCTACAACATCTACAACCCGCTGACCGGTTCGCTGTCCGGAGTTTTCGGCCTCGGCATGGGCAACAACCTCATCACGCTGCTCTGCGGAACGATGGAGGCCAACAACAGGCCGGGTCAGAGCAAGGCAGACGTCGAAAAGTGTGTCGATGTGCTTGCGCCCGTTCTCGGTTCGCTCTCTGTGGCATATCCGCCGTTCATGTCCGACCCCGTCGTCGGCAAGAGTGCGCTCCCCAGCCAGGTCACCTACCAGAACGCCGACGTCAAAGCCCGCGCCCAGCAGGGCATTCGCGATCAGGACGCTGCGACGCGTCGCGGCAACGGCGGCGGGCTCGGCGACCTGCTGGTGCCGTGGGGAGGTGAGGGCTGATGCTGCGCCCCAACCGAACTCGCGGGCCGCGCAGGAGCCTGCGCGCCGCACTCATGATCGCGGTGGTCACGGCCATCGCGACGGCCTGTGGATTCGACGGCGCCGACAGCCTGCCCGTGCCGGGCGCGCAGGGCACCGGCAACGGATCGTACGAGATCTCGGCGGTGATCCCGACCGCGGCGGGCCTCACCAACAACTCCCCGGTGATGTTGAACGACGTGACGGTCGGAAGCGTCGGGGATATCGATGTCGACGCGAATTGGCATGCGGCGGTTCCGATCAAACTCAATCCGGGAGTGCAGGTTCCACGCGGTTCGTATGTGAAGGTCGGGATGACCAGCGTGCTCGGGTCGACACATCTGGCGATCGTGCCGCCGGAGAAGACGACGGCCGGCTATCTGCACGCAGGCGATGAGATTCCGCTGCCCGCGTGTCCCGAGCAGAAGAACATCGCGCAGCCATCGGGTCAGCGGGTCGCAGACATCAATTCCGCGCAGCAAGTGCCCCAGTGCGCATTCCCGACCACCGAACAGGTGCTCAGTGCACTATCGGTGGTGCTCAACGGCGGTGGACTCTCGCAGCTCGGCGACATCACCCACGAGCTCAGCCAGGTCCTCGGCGGCAACGCCGAATCGATCCGCGCGCTCGTGCCGCGCCTGAACACGCTCATCTCCGACCTCTCGAGCCAGTCGGGCGACATCATCGACGCGATGGACGGCCTCGACCGGTTGAGTACGACGATCAACCAGCAGAAGCCGACCGTCGAAAAGGCTCTCGCCGACGGGCCGGCCATCTTGGCGATGCTCAACGACGAACGCGACAAGTTCACCGGCGCATTGTCGGCGCTCAGTGGCCTCTCGAAGACCGTCAACGATGTGCTGCGCGCCAACACCGACGACATCAAGACCATCGTCGCGAACCTGAATCCGACGCTCGGCGCACTCGCTGCGGCGGGTCCGGCGCTGCCGGGGGCGACCAGAATCCTGTTCACCTTCCCCTTCTTGGAGGAGACGATTCCGCAGATCGTCAAGGGCGACTACGTGAACTCCGACCTCGTGCTCGACCTGACGGTCGACAGGCTCAAGCAGACAATTCTGATGACCTCGGGTCTCGTCGGACCGGAAGGGGTGACCGGCCAACCTGCCGGAGCGGCCAAGCGCGGGCTGGATCCGTTCACGTCGCCGCTGGTACCCGGCGGTGAGAAGCGGCCCGACAGTGCGGACCCTGTCCCCGCCGGCACGCAGGAGTCGACCGCAACGGGAACGTCCACCGCCCCCCGGACGTCCGCTCCCCGGACACCCGTTCCCGCGAACGGTGGTGGCCGATGAAGATCACCAGGTTCGTCCGGATGCAGCTCACGATCTTCGCGATCGTCACCGTCGTCGCACTTGTCGCGATGGCCGTGTACTACGTGCGCTTGCCCGCGATGGCTGGTGTCGGTCGCTACGACGTGACGCTCGAACTGCCGAGCACGGGCGGCATCTACACCAACGCCAACGTCAGCTACCGCGGAGTGAACGTCGGCAAGGTCAAGGAGGTCCGCCTCACGTCGAACGGTGTCGCGGCGACGCTGTCGATCGACAGCTCGGCGAAGATCCCCGCAGACTCCACAGCGTCGATCCGCAGCGTGTCGGCGGTCGGCGAGCAGTTCGTCGAGTTCACACCCAAGTCAGGATCGGGTGGCGACTACCTCGGCGACGGTGCGGTGGTGCACAGCACCGACGTGCCGGTCGAGATCTCGTCGGTACTCGAGCAGGCCAATGCCCTGCTCGCCAAGGTGGGCGACACCCGATTGCGCAACGTGATGGACGAGGCGTTCACCGCATTCAACGGAACCGGTGAGGATCTTCGGCGCCTGCTCGACTCGATGACGCTCCTCGTCGCCGACGCCGACAAGAACGTCGACGTGACGATCGATCTGATCAAGCAGACCGGCCCGCTGCTGGAGACGCAGAACAGGACAGCGGACTCGGTCCGTGCGTGGACGGCGAACGCCGTCAAGGTGACCGATCAGTTGCGTGCCAACAAGCCGGAGATCACCGACATCCTGACCAAGGGGCCGTCGACGGCGTCGAAGTCGCAGCAGTTGTTCGCTGATATGGACCAGACACTTCCGATGCTGATCAACAACCTCGGCGTCGCGTCGAAGACGCTTGCGCTCTACCTGCCGAATCTCCAGCAGGTGGTGGTGATCTATCCGCGATTGATCAGCTCGCTGCTGACCGCGGTTCATCAGGGCTCGGCCGAGTACGGGCCGAGCGTGCTGTTCTCGCTCGGCTTCCAGGATCCCGCGCCGTGCACCGTCGGATTCATGCCGTCCAACGAGTGGCGCAGTCCCGCGGTGCAAACCGCCCGCGACCTGCCTCCCGGTCTGCTGTGCCGGTTACCGCAGGATGCGCAGATCGCGGTTCGCGGTGCCAGAAACTTCCCGTGCGCCGAGTTCCCCGGCCGACGCGCCCCGACGCCTGAGGAATGCCGGACGGGCTTCAAGGCGAGCACGGAGAAGAACGTCGCTCTGCCCAACGGGATCCCGGGCCTCGTGCCCGCCCCCGCCGGCTATACGACGCCTGGTACCCCCGGGTCGTATGAGGCTGGTCCGGCCGTTTACGGCACCACGTACGATCCGGATACGGGTGACTTCATCGGCCCGGACGGCAAGACGTACAACGCCGGAACCGGCAGGGATGCTCCTGCAAGCAGCGACAGTCAAGGACAAAGCAGCACGTGGCAGGGATTGATCACCAGCGGGATGGCAGGGTGAATCGGCAGGTGGGCGCTCAACCGGTCCGCTCGGCGCCGTTGCGGCGGGGCCGCAAGGACAAACGCGAACCGATCAAGCCCGCCGAGATCGCACCGGTTCCGGAGCAACTCGACGAGATCACCGCCGAAGCCGAAGCCGAAGCCGTTGAGAGCGCTGTGGAGCCCCCTGAGGCCGCCGAGGAAACTGCCGAGAGTACCGCCGAACCCGCCGGGGGCACCGCCGAACCCGCCGGGGAATCCGCGGTCAGCTACCGCGAACGCCGCGCCAAAAGGCAGGGTTCGACGCCGAGCCGGCCGGTGGAGCGTCGAGCAAGGGTCGGTCGCGGAAAAGGTGGCAAGTGGGTCGTCGCCGGTGCGGTGTGCGCTCTTTTCATCGTCGCGTGCGTGGTCGCGTCGACCTTCTTCGCCGTCGGCACCAGTCGGCTCGATCACCGAAACGAACTCCGGGCGTCGTACTCGACCTTCGCACGACAGATGACCATCGACCTGACATCGCTCAACCCCGGCAACGTCGACAAGGCATTGCAGACCGTGCAGGACAAGACGAGTGGCCCTGCGCAGCAACGGATCAAGCAGTCGATGGCGCAGGTGACCGACCTGATCCGTACCCAGAATCAGACCGTCACATCATCGGTGATCACCGACGCGGTCACCAAGGCGACCGACGACGACGGGTCGGTGATCGTCGTCTACGGGTGGGAGATGAAGTCACAGGATCCCAAGCAGGAGACCGTTATTCAGACGTTCCGCTGGCGGGTGGACATCACACGGATCAACGGTGATCTCAAGATGACCAACTTCGAGTGGGTGGTCTGATGTCGACCGCAATCACCACACGACGGCTCGTGGTAGTGGGTCTCGCCGTCATCGCCGTGGCGTGTGCCGTGGCGACCGGATTTCTCGGGTTCCGATACTTCGACGCTCGTGCGACGGAGGACTCGCGTGAGTCATCGCTCTCTGCGGCAAGGGATTACGCGACGACGATGTTCGGCTACGACCCGGTGAACGTCGCCGACCACGTGCAGCGATCCAAGAATGTTGTCATCGGATCGGCGAAGACCGAATACGACAGGCTGATCGCCCAACCGCTGCCCGACGATAGGGACGACTTTGTCGAGGGAGTGCGCAAGCAGCGCGTCGTGTCTCAGGCGGTCATCCAGGACGCGGGTGTCGTGACCAACACGCGCGACACCTCGACGGTGCTGCTCTTCATGAATCAGTCGGTCAGCCGCAATGGCAAGGACCTCGTGCGGGTGGACCCGAGCCGACTGACGTTCTCGATGGTCCGCCACGACGACACCTGGATGATCGAAAAGATCGAGATCATCACCGACGACTCGTTCCGCAGCCGTATCGAGCAGACATCGACTCCGCCGGCAGGTGCGGTCCCGCTCCCCGGCCCGTCATCGGAAAGCCCGTCACCTGTAAGCCCATCGCCGGCAAGCCCGTCACCTGCAAGTCCGTCGCCGGCGAGTCCGTCGGCCGTCCCCACCGAGTCCTCGGCACCTCCTGCCGGTTAGCGGCGCCGGCGTGTTTGTGCGCACGAACCAAATCCATCGACGGACTTCATGTCCGGAGGACATGGCCTAGGTCACTATTGCTGGATAGTGTCGTGTGGCACACAGCGCAGGCGACGTCTCGGTACTTTGCGCGAGTTAGTCTCCGCCGCAATGACTTTCGTGATGGTTCACGCCGTGGTCTTCGGGTTCGGTGTCTTCCGGCCCGATCGATGACGGTCGTCTCGTCTGTTGTGCAGTGCCAACAGATTCGAGAGAGGTCCGTGTAAATGTCGGAAGTATCCAATTCGGAATTGCAGGGTAAGCGCGTCTTCATCACCGGTTCTGCGCGCGGTGTCGGGCGGGGAATCGCCGAGCTGGCGATCAGCCGCGGCGCTCAGGTGGTGATCAGTGACTTCGACGAGGATGCGGCGCATAAGACGGCAGCGGACCTCGGCGCCGCGGGCGTGGCCAATTGCGATGTGACCGATGAGGCGAGCGTCGTCGACGCGATCGCGCGGGTGCAGGAACTGCTCGGTGGGCTGGATGTGCTGGTCAACAACGCAGGCATCGAGATCGCGGCCCCGCTCGCAATGCAGTCGACGGACAGCTTCGACAAGATCTTCGCGGTGAACGTCCGTGGACCGTTCGTCGTCACCAAGGCTGCCGTGCCCGCGCTCGCCGAAAGCAAGGGGAACGTCGTCAACATCGCATCGGTCGCCGGAGTCGGCGGAAGTCCACTGCTCGGCTCGTACTGCGCCACCAAGGCGGCGCTCATCCAGCTCACCCGGGTGTTCGCGATCGAACTTCGCCAGACCGGAATCCGCGTCAACGCCGTCTGTCCCGGATTTGCGGATACCTCCATGGTCGACCGGCTCGCCCCCGAGTTTGAAGCGGCGACCGACGCCCCCTTCGGTGACCTTGTCGCGGCAAAGCAGGGACGGCTCGGAACCGTGGAAGACATCGCGGAGGTCGCGTGCTTCCTCGCATCCGACCGCGCGAGTTGGGTAACCGGAAGCCACTACGTGCTCGACGGTGGACTGACCGCATCCCTTGTCTGACTTCGTATTTCGATTCACTTCAATCCACTTGTAGAGAAGAGGACCAACTCATGGCACAGAAACTGGACGGTCGCGTTGCCGTCGTCACCGGTGCGGGCGCAGGACTGGGTGCCGCGATCGCACGGCGGCTCGGACAGGAGGGTGCGCGCGTTGTGGTCTCCGACATCAACGCCGACGCCGCCAAGTCGGTCGCGTACTCGATCGACGGCGCTATCGCGTGCACAACGGATGTCACCGACGAAGAACAGGTGCAGCAACTGATCGCCGACACGCAGGAGCACTTCGGCGCGCTGCACATCATGGTTCCCAACGCGGGAGTCGGCTCCGTGCAGCCCATCGCGGAGATGTCCTACGCGGACTGGCGCAAGACCACCTCGGTCAACCTCGACGGGGTGTTCCTCTCGATCCGCTACGCCGCACCGGCGATCATCGCCTCCGGTGGAGGGTCGATCGTGACGATCAGCTCGATCACCGCGACCGCCGGCTCTGCGCTGATCGCTCCGTATGCCGCGGCCAAGGCCGCCGTACGCAACCTCACGGAGACCGCCGCCGCGGAGTTCCGCGCGCACGGCATCCGCGTCAACGCCGTGCTGCCGGGCTTCATCGATACGGAACTGGTCACCACCGCGGCGCCGCTGTTCGAAGCCGCCCTCGGACTGCCGGAAGGCGGCTTCGACGCTGTCATGGCTCAGAAGCAGGGACGCTACGGAACACCGGAAGAAGTTGCTGCAGCGGTGACCTTCTTCGCCTCGGACGAGTCGTCGTGGTGCAACGGCAGCAGCCTGGTGCTCGACGGCGGATTCGTGAGTTCGCTGCTCTGAGGCCGGTCAGGGGACTCGAGTCAGGAGACCTGATAGCCCATCGGCATCATCGTCGACTTGTGTTCGACGAACGACTCGAGTCCCTCGGGCCCGCATTCGCGGCCGATGCCCGAGCTCTTGAAACCGCCGAACGGTGAGCCGGGGTCGATGGCGTAGAAGTTAATCCCGAAGGTGCCGGTGCGGATCTTCTCGGAGATCTCGATACCGCGCTCGACGTCGGCGGTCCACACGGTGCCCGCGAGTCCGTAGTCGGAGTCGTTGGCGATGGCGATCGCGTCGTCGATGTCGTCGTAGGTGATGACCGACAGCACCGGGCCGAAGATCTCTTCCTGGGCGATCGTCATGTCGTTGGTGACGTCGGTGAAGATCGTCGGGGTGAGGAAGAAGCCGGCGTCGAGGCCTTCGGGGCGGCCGCCTTCGAGGGTCGCGGTGGCTCCCTCTTGCTTGCCCTTGGCGATGTAGCCCTCGATCTTCTCCAACTGCCGCTTGTTGATGACGGGTCCGAGCTGGCTGTCGGGTTCGCTCGGCAGGCCCACCTTCATGGCGTTGGCCGCCTCGACCATTGCCGCGACGATCTCGTCCTTGCGGCTCGCGGGTACCAACACCCTGGTCTGCGCGACGCACGCCTGCCCGGTGTTGAACAGGCCGAGGAAGACCATCATGCCGATGTTGTTGATGTCGACGTCGTCGAGGACGATCGCGGCGGACTTGCCGCCGAGCTCCAGCGAGCAGCGCTTGAGCGATTCGGCGCACGCGGCACCGATCTGCCGACCGGCGGCCGTCGATCCGGTGAACGTGATCTTGTCGACGTCGGGGTGTGCGACGAGTGCTTTACCGGTGTCCGGCCCGCCGGGGAGTATCGAGATGACGCCCTCGGGAACTCCTGCCTCGGTGAAGATCTCGGCGACGGCGTTGGCAGTGCGCGGTGTCTCCGGTGCAGGTTTGAGCACCACTGAACAGCCGGCGGCGAGTGCTGCGCCGAGCTTGTTGCAGACCAGAAACAGCGGGACGTTCCATGCGGTGATCGCGCCGACGACTCCGACCGGTTCGCGCGTGATGCGCGTGGTGCCGAACAGTCCGTTGCGGTACTCGATCCAGTCGTAGTTGCGTGCGGCCTCGGCGTACGAGCGCAGCACGCCGGTACCGGGCAGCTTCTGCAGCATGTCGACGGCACTCGGCGGGGCACCCATCTCCGACGACACCAGGGCCGAGATCGCTTCTGCGCGTTCATCGATGATGTCGGCGACGCGGTCGAGCACGGCTGCACGTTCTTCCGGCGACTTCTGCGACCACACGCCCGAATCGAAGGCGGCGCGGGCGGTACGGACTGCCGTGTCGACGTCGACCTCGTCGGCGAGCGGAACGGATGCGACTCGCTCGCCGGTCGCGGGCGAGAACACCTCGAGAGTCTCGGTCGAATGGGGCTTCACCCACGTGCCGCCGATGTAGAGCTCGGTCCGGTCGTCGGATGTGCCTGCCTCGTTCGAGGAACGAGGTTCGACGGTCTGGGTCATGCGTGCTCCTGAAGTTGGTACCCGATGTTTCCCTCGACCCGTTGTGCTCTGAGGACTGCTGAACACTCCTCGGGGAGGGGCGCGGACAGGTGTGAACCACCGCACATCCAATACTAGAACACGTTCTAACTCTGGTGTCGAGATCAGGAGTCAAAGGCGATGCGGGCGGCGAATCCCTCGACGGCGTCGTCGAGTATCGCGACCCGCGCGGGCATGTCCTGTGCTTCGAGGAGCGACTGTCGGTCGGCGGCGCCGATCGGTAGGCGGGCCGCCCAGCCGAAGAGTCCGGCGTCGTCGAAGTCGGCGTCGTCGAATGAAGGCAGGTCGTCGGGCAGGGGTGTGCCTCTGCGGGCGTAGGCGTCGACGACGATCTCGCGGATGCGGGTTCCGAGCGCGATCGAGTCGGCACGGGCTGCCGCGCTGGTCTTCGGTTCGTTGAGGACGGTCACCTCGGCGCGCGGGTACGGATCGTCGGGCAGCCATTCGGTTACCCGGAAGCGTCTGGTGCCGATGCAATGGACAAACGACAGTCCGCTGGGGTCGCGGCTCACGCGGTCGATTGCCGCGAAGGTCCCGACGTCGTGGCGAACATCGCCGCCGCCGACCTCCGAACCGCGCGCGATGAGGACGACGCCGAAGCCCGGCGGTCCGTCGGCGGCGGCGAGACAGTCGTCGAGCATCGTTCGATAGCGCGGTTCGAAGATCCGTAGCGGAAGCACCTCACCCGGCAGCAGTGCTGTGCCGAGCGGGAACATGGGTTGTGCGCTCATGTTCACACACTCCGGTGGGTCTGGTTGGCCCGCGTTGAATTGGGTTGTCAGGCAGACGGTTTGGCGTCGAGCACGACCTCGAACTCGAGAAGGTCCGCGCCGCTGGCGACAGGTTTTGCGCGCTCACCCGAATGAGCCTCGCGTGCGGGGCCGGCAGCCCATGCCTGGAAATCCTCTTCGGTCTCCCACTGCGTGACGACGAAGTACCGGTCGTCGCCCTTGACCGGACGCAGCAACTGGAATCCGAGGAAACCCTTCGAGCCGTCGACCGAGTGTGCGCGGTGTGCGAAGCGCTTCTCGAGTTCGGGCCCAGCGCCCTCGGGGACATGGATCGCGTTGATCTTCACAACAGTCATGTCCTCAGCCTAGTTCGGAATGTCTGTGCGTCGGATTAATCTCATTCACTGTGAGTGCGTACGCGATGTCTGAGGCGGGGTATGTGACGGCCGAGACGGGCCTGCTCGACCACGGTGGTCCAGACCGGGGCCTCGACGCGCAGCAGTCGACGGAGGCGCTCGGCGTGGGTCCGATCGTGCTACTCCACGGGCTCATGGGGCGGGGCCGCACCTGGCGGCGACAGATCCCCTGGTTGCGGAGGTATGGCCGGGTCTTCACGTTCGACGCCGCGTTCCACACCGGAGCCGACGCCGCGCTCATCTCCGACCCCGCGGAGGTCTCGACCGAGCGCTTCGTCGCCGACCTCGCCGAGATCCTCACCTGGATCGACCTCGGACCCGCTGTGCTGGTTGGACATTCGATGGGCGCGCTGCATGCGTGGTGCGCCGCCGCGGAGTATCCGGAACTCGTCAGTGCGCTCGTCGTCGAAGACATGGCGCCCGACTTCCGTGGCCGCACCACCGCCGAGTGGACGCCCTGGTTCGACTCGTGGCCGGACCGGTTCAGCTCACTCGGACACGCCAGGCAGATGTTCGGCGACGTCGCGGGGCGGTACTTCTACGAGGCATTCGACGACGGCGCATTGCACGGTCAACTGGCGACCTGGGCGGCGATCGCGCAGGAGTGGGGCGAGCGCGACTTCTGGGATCAGTGGCGCAGAGTGCCGGTGCCGAGTCTGCTGATCGAGGCCGGACACACCGTGACGCCCGAGGGGCAGATGCGGAAGATGGCGTCGATCAACGACCACGCCGCACACTTGAAGGTCAGCGGAGCAGGCCACCTGATACACGACGACGCCCCGGAGGTCTTCCGGGGCGCCGTCGAAGCGTTTCTCTCTGGTTTGCCGTACCGCTGAGTGCTCAGGCGGCGGGCGGTGCCACCGGCTCGCCGACGATGCGGCGGAACGCGTGCACCTGGAACAGCGCCGCGAGCGGTGCCGAAATGATCAGTCCGATGCCGCACAGCAGTGCGCCGACGACGTTGGTGAACCACACGATGATCAGTGTGAGGATCGAGTCGCCGATGTTGTCGCTGGTGACGCGGAACGATCGACCGATGGCATCGCCGGGTGAACGGGATTCGCTGATCGTCGAGAGCACGGCGAACTGTAGGAAGAACGCCGCGATGATTCCGCCGATGACACAGAAGCTGAGCACGAAGGCGATCAGCGCAACGAGGATTGCCGTGCCGACGACCGGCCAGAAGCGGAGCGGGACCAGGA
The DNA here is from genome assembly GCF_001665925.1 of Gordonia sp. 852002-50816_SCH5313054-c. Taxonomy (NCBI): domain Bacteria; kingdom Bacillati; phylum Actinomycetota; class Actinomycetes; order Mycobacteriales; family Gordoniaceae; genus Gordonia; species Gordonia sp. 852002-50816_SCH5313054-c. The sequence goes on along the minus strand of NZ_LZTE01000037.1, from coordinate 126,711 downwards.
ACGACTTCGCGTCGATCGGTTCGCCGTTCGCGACGCGGACCGCGCCGGACAGGATGGAGACCTGGAAATACAGCAGGAGCAGAAGCCCGACGATGTAGACGGCGATCAGGCCTGCGAGAGCTCCGCCGTTAACCGTCGTCGTCTCGTAGCTGTAGGTCGTGTCGCCGTAACTGCCGACGGTATTGGTAGTGGTGGTCTCGACCCACGACGATCCCCAGAAGATGAGCGCCCAGAACAGCAGTCCAACGGCGGCCATGATCACGCCGGGCAGAACCATCGGGCCGGGGTTGGCCTTGAACTGGCTCCACGCCCAACTGAAGCTCTCGCCGACACTGAACGGGGTGCCCGGAGCGCCGGGGGCCGGTGCGGCCGGATAACCGGGTGCGGCACCGAACTGGCCGGGAGGCGGCGTGCCGCCGGGGGGAACCGAACCCGGCTGTGGTTGCCCGTACTGGGGCGTGCCGTATTGGGGTTGCCCGTACTGGGGCTGGCCGTACTCGGGTTGCCCGTACTCGGGTTGCCCGTACTGGGGCTGGCCGGGAGCAGGTTGCCCGTACTGGGGCTCACCCGGAGATTGTTGGCCGTACTGGGGCTGACCAGGAGCGGGCTGCCCGTATTGCGGTTGGCCGGGGGCCGGTTGCCCGTACTGGGGTTGGCCGGGAGATGGTTGGCCGTACTGGGGTTGGCCCGGGGTGGGATTCGTCCCATACGGCTCGTTCGGGTTGGGTCCGGAAGAAGGCGTCGATTCGTTCGGCGGCTCGGTCATCAGGCAAAGCTAGCAACCCGCGCGGCTCAGATGAAGAGTTCGAACGACATACCGTTCAACGTGTCGCGAAGTCGGCTCACCTGACGAGGGTCGCGCGGGCCATCAACCCGCCTCACCTGCCAGGCAGAAGCGGCCGTCGGAGGTGATCTCGACGAGGCCGTCGACAAGTAGTGAGTCGAGCGCACGGTCGCGTTGGGCTGTGTCGGTCGGCCAAACGATGTCGAGTCGGTCGCGGACGACCGGCCCCTCGGTGCCGCGCAGAACGTCGAGTAGCAGTCCACGAACCTGGCGATCGGTGCCCGCGAACTTCTGCACCCGCTTGGGCGGGCCCGTGTGGGCGGGTTTGCCCGCGTTGACCCACGCGCACGAGAGCGGGCATCGCGCACAGTCGGGGTTTCGCGCTGTGCACACCAGGGCGCCGAGCTCCATCAGTGCTGCGCTGAAACGAGGAGTCGACGACGCGTAGGTGCCGTCTGGGTCACGGGGCAGCACGGCCTCGGCGTCGGCAAGATCTTTCTTCGACGGATTGCCGGGCTCGGCGCGACCGTGGACGGCACGCGCGAGAACGCGTCGGACGTTGGTGTCGACGACGGGAACCGACTGGCCGTAGGCGAAGCAGGCGACTGCTCGCGCTGTGTAGTCGCCGATGCCCGGCAGGGTGAGCATCGTCGCGACATCGTCCGGGACCTTGTCGTCGTGATCGGCGGCGAGCACCCGTGCGCATTCGTGGAGGCGCAGCGCACGACGCGGATAGCCGAGTTTTCCCCAGGCCCGCAGGACGTCGCCGGGCGACGCGGCGGCCATCGCGGATGGCACCGGCCAGCGTCGGACCCATTCCCGCCACGGTTCGACGACCCGGGCGACGGGTGTCTGCTGGAGCATGATCTCGCTGATGAGGATCTGCCAGCCCGAAAGCCCTGGCTCGCGCCATGGCAGGTCGCGCTCGTTGGCGTCGAACCAGCCCAATAGCACCTGAGGTGGCAGACTAAACGACATGATCGGATTGACCCCGAAACAGGCATGGGACGTTCTGCGCGAAGGTAACAAGCGCTTCATCAACGGAGAGTCTGAGCATCCCAGCCAGGGTATCGAGGACCGCGCACGTCTCGTCGCAGGCCAGCACCCCCACGTGGTGTTGTTCGGCTGCGCCGACTCGCGACTGGCGGCAGAGATCATCTTCGACCAGGGTCTCGGCGACATGTTCGTGGTCCGCACCGCGGGCCACGTCGTCGACTCGGCGGTGATGGGCTCGCTCGAGTACGCGGCGGAGGTGCTCGAGGTGCCGCTCGTCGTCATCCTCGGCCACGACAGTTGTGGAGCGGTCAAGGCGACCCTCGACGCTCTCGACGACCTGCAGATCCCCGGTGGCTACATCCGCGACGTCGTCGAACGTGTCACGCCGAGCATCCTCGCCGGCCGCAGCGAGGGGCTGACCAGGGTCGACGAGTTCGAGGCGCGGCACGTCGTCGAAACCGGCCGCTTGCTGATGCAGCGCAGTCGGATCATCGCCGATCGGGTGGCCAACGGAAAGCTGGCCATCGTCGGACTGACGTATGCGCTCAACGAGGGTGCCGTCCAGTTGCAGGGTGCCTACGGAGATATCGGCCAGAGTTACGTCGAGATCGATACTGCTGGAAATGGCCACAAGGGCGCACACGAAGCGTCCGCCGCGGTCGACGAAGCCCAGTCGGCGTGAGGCTCACGCGGCTGAGGGATTGCGCAGCTTAAGTCAACCTTTAGACTTTGCGCCGGTCAGGCGCGGTTTTCTCAGCGACACGCCGTTGCGGGTCATCCGTCGCATAGAAGGTGGCCGTTAGCGTGGATGCGTGATCGAACCGCAGGGCCCGTTGCCATCCGAGATCTATTGGCGTCGTCGTATTGTCGCCGGTGGCGTCGGGGTGGCTGTGCTTGCTCTGGTCATCGGTTTGATCGTGTGGACGACTTCCGGAGGCGACAAGTCGCCGTCGAACGCAGCATCGTCGTCGTCGATCTCGACCACGACCTCGCCCGCGTACGGATCGTCGGCATCGTCGGAGGCCCCGTCCGGTCAAGCCGGTACCGGTGGCGGCGGCAACGGCGGAAACAACCCCGCCGGTGTATCCGGTCAGCCGGGCGCCTCGCAGGCTTCCGGGGATGTCCCCGCTCCTGCGGCCGGAGTGAACGGGACCCCGCTGTGCCCCGACCAGAACATCGCCGTGGTGCTCTACACCGACAAGCCGACCTACACGGTCGGGGACCAGCCGGTGTTCACGATCGTCACCACCAACGCCGGTTTGACCGCGTGCACCCGCGATGTCGGGAAGGCCGCGCAGAACGTCGTCGTGCGGACACTCGACGGCACGCGCACGCTGTGGTCGGCGCAGGATTGCTCGCCGCTGAAGGACGTGAACAACGTCGTACTGCAGCCGAAGCAGCAGGCCACCGACACCATCACCTGGTCGGGTACGACGAGTAACCCCGGCTGCGACAAGCCGCGCGTCCAGGTGCCCGTCGGTTCATATCAGGCCATCGGCAAGATGGGCGAGAAAGAGTCGGCGCCCATCACATTCAACGTCGTGGCGCCCGCGCAGCAGTAGCCCGACCACCCTGTCCATGCCCTCCTTCGGTTCGGGGTCAGCTGGGCTGACAGGGCATGACAAGAGTCGTGAGGTCGCCGTCGTCGGCTGAGCGCACGGTGGCCGGCTGATCGGTGGAGCGAAGGTCGAGGATCACGTCGCTGCCGAGTGCGTTGCTCAGTGCCGGGTACAGGGTGGTCAGCTCGAACCAGACCGTCATGTCACCGCCCGTCGACGTGCCGTCGAGTTCCACGGATTCCTCGGGTAGGAGGAGACTCACCCCGCCCTCGGCGACATGCAGACCGACCTTTGCCGGTGCCTGCTCCAGGGCTTTCAGGAAGTGTCGGGTGCCGACGGTGACGCGATGCGTCGGCGCGGCGAGAGAGTCGAGCAGGAGCGAGCGGTCGGGGTAATCCGCGGTGAGCAGACGGCAATGTGTCACGGCGCCGTCGGCCGTGCGTAGGCCGAGGGTCGTGGAGGAGGCCTCCAGCGCCACCGACGGACTGCGGCGCAGCAGCGAGGTCGACGCCGCGAGGTCTTTTCCGGAGACGGTTGCCGCCCAGGGCTGGTTCGCTTCCGGCAGTCGGCTCGCGACCAACGTCCTGGTGGCCAGGCGATAGCGATCGGTTGCTGTCAGGGTGATGCCGTCGGCGTCGACCTCGACACGTACCCCAGCCAGCACCGGGAAGTCGGGGTCGTCAGCGGTGGAGGCCAGGACCTGATGGACCGCCGCGGCGAGGACCGGACCGGCGACGGCGCAGAGCGGGCGGCAGGCCGCATCGTCGAGCGACGCTTTGAGAGCCGTTGCGGCATGGGCGATCTCGTCGGCCTGCGTGGTGGCTCGGGCGACCTGCTCGTCGATGAGCGTCGTGGCCTCGGCCGCGCTCGCGGTGAAGAACCGGTCGATGGTGGGCAGCGGCATCCCGATCGCGCGGAGTTGGCGCAATCGCGCGGCGCGCGTCAACTGCGACCTGCTGTAGAACCGGTAGCCCGACGCCGGGTCGACGTGGTGGGGGCGAAGCACGCCGGCGTCGTCGTAGAACCGCAGGGCGCTTGCCGTGAGTCCGGCGAGCTCGGCGAAGGCGCCGATCGACATCAGTTCCGAGTCGGTCACAAGTTCCGTGTCAGTCACTCGAACATCATCGGGTCTCGACTCACTCGAAGGTCAAGGCGGTTCGAGGGTGGAGGTAGGTGGGTTAGTCGAACCGCTCGATGCTGGTCTCGGCGAGCCGCGAGAGACCCTCGCGGATATGGCGGGCCCAGATGCCGCCGATGCCCTCGATGGCTTGCAGGTCGGCGGCCGACGACGCGAGAAGCGCTTGCAGCGTGCCGAAGCTGCGCACGAGGCGGTCGATGTGCGCGAACTGCAGCCGCGAGATGCCCGCGAGAAGGCGGTAGCCGCGTGGACTCATCGCGGTGTCCTGGGCCTCGATCGTCGTCGGATAACCGAAGGCGCCCGCGAGGAGAGAGAGGTCGAGGAGGTCGGCGTCGGAGAGCGCTTCGATCGCCTCGAGCGATCCCCGCACCTCCTCGGTGGTCGCGGGCTCCGGGCTTGCGTAGTAGTCGCGGACCAGCAGTTCACGCATCGTGTCGTTCTCGGCGATGAGCTCTTCGAGCTGCAGGCTGACCTGTCGGCCGTTGACGCCGAGTTCCAATACGTAGTCGTCGATTTCGGCCGAGACCCGACGCACCATCTCCATGCGTTGGGCTGTCGACATCGCGTCGCGGAGTAGTACGTAGTCTTCGATCTCCGCGCGCGACAGCGCGGCGCTGACGTCGTCGAGGCGCGCCTTGTAGCGTTCGAGCGTCGAGAGCGCGACGTTGGCGCGCGAGAGGATCGGGTCGGGACTCTCGACCACCTTGCGGAGTCCGTCGACGTAGACGCTGACGATCGACATCGACGCACTCACCGAGATCACCGGATGCCCGGTCTGGATCGCTGTGCGCTCGGCCGACCGGTGCCGCGTGCCCGATTCCTCGGTCGGAATCGACGGGTCGGGCACGAGTTGGACGTTGGCGCGCACGATGCGCTTGCCGTCGGTGGACAGCACCACGGCGCCATCCATCTTGGCCAGTTCGCGTAGACGCGTCGGCGCGAATTCGACGTCGAGGTGGAAGCCGCCGTCGCAGATCTTCTCGACGTCTGAGTCGTGTCCGATGACGATCAGCGCGCCGGTGCCGCCGCGCAGGATGCGCTCGAGCCCGTCGCGAAGTCCTGTTCCCGGCGCCACGCGAGCGAGCGTCTCACGCATCAGTTCCGAGCGTGTTCCAGGCTCGGTTCGCGCGATGTCGCTCATGGCTTGCGTTCCCTTCTCGCGGCCGCGAGAAGCTCACGGTCCGTCGCAGACTAGGGTAACGGCACGTGAAACGTGACTTCGTGGTGCCCACCGACCTCGACCCGCTGCAACGCCACCCCAAAGCGGCCGCGCCGGGGGAGGCGATCCGCATGCATAATCCGCTGTGCTTCGGCTGTGGCGCCGAGTCGGCGCAGGGACTGCACCTGGAGGTACGCGCGGCAGACGGGTTCGCCGTCGAGACGTCGATGCTGGTGGAGTCCCGATTCGAGGGCGGTCCCGGGGTTATTCACGGAGGCATCCTGTCGACCGCGATGGACGAGGTGATGGGGACCGTTCCGCTGCTGGTCGGACCGTCGGCCGTCACGGTGCACCTCGAGGTCGACTTCGTCGCCCCGGTGCCGATCGGCTCGACGCTGCACCTGCGGGCCGACATCCTCGGCAGGCAGCGTCGCAAGGTCTACGTCGAGGCCGTCGGCCATCTCGGCGACCCCTCGCAGCCGGTCGTCGTGGGCCACAGCATCTTCGTGACCATCGACGCGCGGCAGCACTTCGCCGAGCACGTCGAGAACAGCGCGATGGCCGACGAGTACAAGCAGCGCATGTCGCGTCCGTGAGTGTCAGAACGGTGCGCGCGACACGTCTCTGATCGTGACCGCGCGGATGGCGTCGGAGATACCCGACACACGAGTGACCCGGATGCCCTTGGGGAGCGGATCGTCGGAGCCGGCGGGGATGATCGCGTGTGTGAAGCCCAGCCGTTTGGCTTCGGCGACCCGACGTCCGACAGCCGAGACCCGACGCACCTCTCCGGCCAGGCCGACCTCGCCGATCGCGACGGTGGTGCGCGGCGTCGGCTTGTTCGTGACGAACGAGTTCACCGCGAGCGCGATGCCGAGATCGGCGGCGGGCTCGGTGACCTTCATCCCGCCGACCGTCGACAGATAGATCTCCTTCTCGCCGAGCGGCAACCCTGCCCGACCCTGCAGCACGGCGAGGACCATCGCCGAGCGTGCCGAGTCCAGACCGGACACCGCACGACGCGGGTTGGCCATCTTGGACTCGGCGAGCAGAGCCTGGATCTCGCCGACAAGCGCGCGCTTGCCGTCCATCGCGACGATCGACGACGATCCGCTCACGTCCGAATCATGTTGGTGGACAAAGATTCCCGACGGGTCGGTGACCTGATGGATGCCGTCGGAGCGCTGCTCGAAGCAGCCGACCTCGTCTGCGGAGCCGAACCGGTTCTTGATGCCGCGCACCATGCGCAACGACGTGTGGCGGTCGCCCTCGAACGACAGCACGACGTCGACGAGATGCTCGAGTGAGCGCGGTCCGGCGACGTTGCCGTCCTTGGTGACGTGCCCGACGAGGATGACCGCGATCCCGCGGTTCTTGGCGAGCGAGACGAGCGCCGTGGTGACAGCCCTGATCTGGGTGACGCCACCCGTCACGCCGTCGGTTCCGGTGGCGACCATGGTCTGCACCGAGTCGATGACGAGGAGTGTCGGGCGGACGGCGTCGACGTGGCCGAGGACCGTGGCGAGGTCGGTTTCGGCTGCGAGATAGACGTTTTCGTGGACGGCGTCGGTACGTTCGGCGCGCAACCGGACCTGTCCTGCCGACTCCTCGCCGGTGAGGTACAGCGCAATACGTCCGCCACGTGCCCAATGCTTGACCGTCTCGAGGAGCAGCGTCGACTTTCCGACGCCCGGCTCGCCTGCCAGCAGGATCACCGATCCCGGTACGACGCCGCGTCCGAGGACACGGTCGAATTCGGCTATGCCCGTTGGGATTGCGTTCGATGACGCGGCGTCGACCTGGGTGATCGGAACGGCTGGACTCGACGGCGCGACAGCGCTGTGTGCGGCGGTCGCTGCGGGGAGCGAGGCCACCTCGTCGACGGTGCCCCACTCGCCGCACTCGGGACAGCGCCCCACCCACTTTGCGACGGTATGGCCGCACGCGGAACAGCGGAACGTCGACTTGGGTTTTGCCACGAATCCGAGCCTAGGTCAGGCCACCGACACTTCTCGGCATGGCTACCGGGACGTGTCGGGAGGGGCCATGAGGCTCACCCATTTCCTTGCGGCTTATTGAATTCCATAAGCCGGAAGGAAGCGGGTGAGCGTAAACCGGGTTCACGCCGCGAGAGGCTGCGCGAGAAGTCAGTTGGGCAGGACGTTCGGCGCTTCTTCGCCGTGCTCGTCGGCAGGCGCCTCGGCCTCGCGGACCTTGTCCTGGCGGGTGAGCAGCGTGCCGGAGTCGACGGGGGTGTCGACGGTGACCGAGCCGACCGGAGAGGTGGCGCCGTTGGGGCCAACCTTCTCGAAGGTGAAGGTCAGCTTGGTGGTCAGCCCGACAGCGACGGACTTCCCGGTGCCGTCGAGAGTCGCCGACATGCGCTTCTCGTCGGTGATGCTCGAATCCTTGATCAGGGCGGCGGGCTCGCCTGCGCGCAGGGCCTTGCCGGGTTCGAGGTCGTAACGGTCCTTGAGTGTGACCGTGCCCTTTTCGGCTGTCACGCCCGTGAGGCGGTAGGTGTCGATCTCGCTCTGGTTGGCGATCACCCAGGACAGCTGGAACGGGCCGCCGTTGTCGAAGACCGACGCCGCGTTCTGCGTGGGGTAGATGATCTGCACGTCGCGCAGCTCGATGCTGCCGAGGTTGGCATTGTTGCCGTTGACGGCGGGCAGCTGGTTCGCGGTCTGCGAGATCTGTCCGGCACCGCAGCCGGTCGTCCCGAACGCGATCGCGATTCCGACTGCTGCGATGGCTGTGGCTTCGGCGAACCGACGCACACGACGAGTCGGATGGCTCGACCCACTCCGAGTTGTCCCACTCCGAGTTGCCTCATTCTGCGATGACACAGACACCCGTTCCTCCCAGGTAATCGAAAGGCCGAAATCGCTTGGCGCGAACCCTGCACTACGCAGCGTAGTGGGCGGGCGTGCCAAAAGCCCGACGGGGTACCGGATTGGTATCTGCGAGCCGGATCTCGCGCGTCTCGAACGCGGGTGGGCGGGCCGTCGAAATCGATCTCGCAGAGGCCTGTGGAGCGAGCTCTTGCGCGTTGTCGCCGAGGCTGTTATGGCCTTACCCGCTCACCTGCTGCAACGGTGAAACTCGAGGGTCTGCGACCACGCAGTAGTGCCTTGACCTGCACCGTTGGATGTGACCCAAATGACCCCCGTGCTAGACTGGGCCTACTCGAAAGGGGCACGGAACATTGAATTTCAAAGTTGGCGACACCGTTGTCTACCCCCATCACGGTGCTGCCCGGGTCGAAGACATCGTTACCCGGACCATCAAAGGTGAGCAGATCGAATACCTCGTTCTGAAGGTTGCCGATGGTGATATGACAGTCCAGATTCCCTCGACAAAGCTCGAGTATGTCGGCGTCCGAGACGTCGTCGGTCAAGAGGGACTCGACCAGGTGTTCCAGGTGCTGCGGGCACCCCACACCGAGGAGCCCACCAACTGGGCCCGACGTTTCAAGGCCAACCAGGAGAAGCTGATCTCCGGCGACATCATCAAGGTCGCCGAGATCGTGCGCGACCTGTGGCGCCGCGAGCAGGATCGTGGCTTGTCTGCAGGCGAGAAGCGCATGCTGACCCGCGCTCGTCGCGTACTGGTCGACGAGCTCTCGCTCGCACAGAACACCAACGACGAGAGGGCCACCAGCATCCTCGACGAGGTGCTGGCCGCGGCGTCTTGACGCTGACCGGCTACTGATAGACGTGGCCCAAGGGACCACGCCGACACCCGGCGGACCGTTGACCAGCGTCATCATCCCTGCGGCTGGATCGGGTACCCGACTCGGACTCGACCAGCCCAAGGCATTCGTCGACCTCGGCGGATCGACGATCCTCGAGCGTTGTGTCCATGGGGTCCTCGACGCTGACATCAACGCCGAGGTCGTCGTCGTCGTTCCCGCGGATCTCGTCGAGCATGCTGCTGTACTCGTTCCGTCGGCCGTCGTTGTGGCCGGTGGTGCTCACCGTTCTGAATCGGTGCGTGCCGGTATCGCGGTGAGTGGCAACGCCGACATCGTGCTCGTGCACGACGCCGCGCGCCCGTTCACACCTCCCCGCGTCTTTCGCGCAGTCGTCGACGCCGTGCTCGCCGGACATCGCGCTGTGGTGCCCGGACTGCCGGTGGCCGACACACTCAAACGCGTCGACCCTTCGGGCCGGGTGCTCGACACCGTCGACCGCGAACCACTCCGCGCAATCCAGACGCCGCAGGGTTTCACCCGCGACGCGCTGATCGCAGCGCATGCAGACGACTCCGGCCTTGCCACCGACGATGCCGGACTCGCCGAGCGCATTGGTATCGACGTCCACGTCGTCGAGGGCGACCCGCTGGCCTTCAAGATCACCACGCCGTGGGACCTCCGCATCGCCCGTGATCTGGTGCAAGAGGTCGCACGATGACGCAGCGCACGGTGACAAGACGGTGCCCGATGAAACGATGCCCGATGACTCCAGGAGCAACTCGATGAGAGTCGGCATCGGTACCGACGCACATGCACTCGACCCGGCCGCTCCGTGCTGGATGGTCGGGCTCTTCTTTCCCGACACGCCCGGATGTGCCGGGCATTCCGACGGCGACGTCGGTGCGCACGCTCTGTGCGACGCCGTGCTGTCGGCTGCAGGTCTCGGCGACCTCGGCTCGGTGTTCGGCACCGGGCGACCCGAATGGGACGGGGTATCGGGCGTGACGATGCTCGCGCACGTGTCGCAACTGCTTGCCGACGACGGGTTGGTCGTGGTCAACGCCGCGGTGCAGGTGATCGGGAACACACCGAAGATCGGTCCGCGCCGTGCGGAGGCGCAGCAGGTTCTCGGTGCCGCGCTCGGTGCTCCGGTCTCGGTCTCGGCGACGACAACCGACGGCCTCGGTATGACCGGCCGCGGCGAGGGTGTGGCCGCAGTGGCGACGGCGCTGGTGACCGAGGCGGATCCGACGCCGGGCGACCGGTAGAATCGCACGTCGTGACCTTGCGCCTACATGACACCGCTGCTCGAGAGGTGCGCGACTTCGTGCCGCTGCACCCCGGCCGAGTGACGATCTATCTGTGTGGCGCAACCGTGCAGGGCGTTCCCCACATCGGTCACGTGCGCAGCGGCATCGCGTTCGACGTACTGCGCCGCTGGCTGGAGTACAAGGGCGACGACGTCCTGTTCGTCCGCAACGTCACCGACATCGACGACAAGATCCTGCGCAAGGCCGCCGAAGCGGAGCGACCCTGGTGGGAGTGGGCCGCGACGCACGAGCGCGAGTTCTCGAAGGCGTATGACGCGCTGGGCGTGCAACCACCGTCGGCCGAACCGCGCGCGACCGGCTTCGTGACGCAGATGGTCGAGTACATGGAGCGACTCATCGCGCGCGGACATGCCTACGCCTCGGACGGCAACGTCTACTTCGACGTCCGCAGCCTCCCCGATTACGGTGCGCTGTCGGGGCAGAAGCTCGACGACATGCATCAGGGCGAGAGTGCCGGCACCGGCAAACGCAACCCGCAGGACTTCACCCTATGGAAGGCCGCGAAACCGGGCGAGCCGTCGTGGCCGACGCCGTGGGGTCCTGGCCGGCCCGGCTGGCATCTCGAATGCTCGGCGATGGCGACGTCGTTGCTCGGTCCCGAGTTCGATATCCATTGCGGTGGAATGGATTTGATCTTCCCGCACCATGAGAACGAGATCGCGCAGGCGCACGGCGCAGGCGATCCGTTCGCTCGGTACTGGCTGCACAACGGCTGGGTCACCATGGGTGGCGAGAAGATGAGCAAGTCGCTCGGCAACGTCGTGGCGATCCCGGCGATGCTGCAGCGGGTGCGGGCCGTCGAACTGCGCTACTACCTCGGTAGTGCGCACTACCGGTCGATGCTCGAGTACTCCGACGGCGCGCTCACCGAGGCTGCCGCGGGATATCGGCGTATCGAATCGTTTGTGGGACGGGTTGTTTCGCGCGTGGGCCAGGTTGCCGTGGGGCAGGTGCATCCCGACTTCGCCGCGGCGCTCGACGACGACCTCGGCGTGCCCGCCGCGTTGGCGACGATCCACAACGTCGTGCGCGAGGGCAATACCGCTCTCGAGGCGGGCGACGGTGGCGCGGCTGTTGCCGCCGCCGAGTCCGTCCGCGCGATGATGGATGTGCTCGGCGTCGACCCTCTCGACGAGCATTGGTTGGAAGGCTCCGACGAGACCGATGCGATGTCGGCGCTCGATGTACTGGTGCATGCGGAACTCGGTCGGCGCGCACAGGCACGTGCCGACAAAGACTGGGCGACGGCCGACGCTGTGCGAGATCGCATGTCGGAGGCCGGTATCGAGGTCACCGACACTCCCGACGGCCCCACCTGGGCGCTCAAGGGCAAGTAAGCAATTCAAGCGGACGGGACGACAACGATGGCCGGAAACTCCAAACGCCGTGGCGCAGTGCGCAAATCGGGCAGCAAGAAGGGGCAGACCGTCGGCTCCGGTGGGCAGCGTCGACGCGGACTCGAAGGCCGTGGCGCGACACCCAAGGCCGTCGACCGTCCGTACCATGCCGCACACAAGAAGGCGAAGGCCGCCGGGAAAAGCGTTGCGGGAAGGCCGAATCCGCGTCGCAAAGACGACGGTCCGGAGTACGTGCTCGGCCGCAACCCGGTGCTGGAGTGTCTGCGCGCGGGCGTTCCCGCGACGGCCCTCTACATCGCGGTCAACAGCGAACCGGACGACCGCGTCGCCGAATCGGTGAAACTCGCGGCGGACAAGGGCATCGCGATCCTCGAGGTCGGCAAGCCGGAACTCGACCGCATGTCGGCCAACGGACTGCATCAGGGTGTCGCACTGCAGGTGCCCGAGTACCAGTACGCACATCCAGACGACCTGATGCGCGACGCCATGGAGTCGGGCACCCCGCCGCTTCTCGTCGCGCTCGACAACATCACCGACCCGCGCAATCTCGGCGCGGTGATCCGTTCGGTCGCCGCCTTCGGTGGGCACGGCGTGGTGATCCCGGCGCGCCGCAGCGCGAGTGTCACCGCGGTGGCGTGGCGGACCAGTGCCGGCGCAGCCGCGCGCCTACCGGTCGCGCAGGCACCGAACCTGACCCGCACGCTCAAGGAGTGGGCGGAGACCGGCGCGCAGATCGTCGGCCTCGACACCGAGGGCGACGTGACGCTCGACGACTACGACGGCACCGGGCCGACCGTGATCGTCGTCGGATCGGAGGGCAAGGGGTTGTCGCGGCTCGTGCGCGAGACGTGCGATTCGATCCTCTCGATCCCGATGGCAGGCGACGTCGAAAGCCTCAACGCGTCGGTCGCCGCGGGCGTGGTGCTCGCCGAGTTCGCGCGCCAGCGTCGTCAGCAGTAGCCCCCTGCCGGCAGGCGTCCCATCGGACCTGTGTGACCGTGGTTGCCCGACGTTCGTTAGGTTGAGGCAATGACGCTGATCGACACCATCGTGACCACGACCGACGGACTTGTCGGGGGTCTCAGGGGAAGACGCGCCCGACGCGGCACCATCAGCTGGAAGGGCATTCCGTTCGCAGCTCCGCCCGTCGGTGAGGGCCGTTTTCGCGACGCACAGCCGGTGGCGCCGTGGCCGGGTGTTCGCGACTGCACGGCATTCGGCAACGCCGCCATCCAGGAGCGTCGATTCACGGCGACGGGTCCGGGGCGCTACGTACCGACCAGCGAAGACTGCCTGACGCTCAACGTCTTCTCCCCCGAGGAGCAGTCGTCGACGCCGCGCCCGGTGATGGTCTTCATCCACGGCGGCGCCTACATCCTCGGCACCGCGGCGACGCCGCTGTACGACGGCGCGGCGCTCGCACGCGCGCAGGACGTCGTCGTCGTGACTGTGCAGTACCGCTTCGGGGCATTCGGAATGCTCGATTTCAGTGACTATTCGACGCCGGAACGCACCTTCGACGAGAACCCGGGACTGTCGGACATGCTCGCCGCGCTTCGCTGGGTACAGCGCAACATCGCGGCATTCGGCGGCGACCCGGACAACACGACGGTGTTCGGTGAGAGTGCGGGTGGATCGGCGGTCTTGACGCTGCTCGCGACCCCGGAAGCCAAGGGTTTGTTCGCGCGCGCGATCGCCGAGAGTCCCGCGCCGGAACTCGTCGTGAGCAAGCCGAGCGCGACAACGTTCGCCGACGAGTTCCTGCGCCTGCTGCGTGACCCGGAGCGTCGCACCGGAGACCCCGACGATGGCGAAGAGCCGATCGCCCCCGTCACCGCGCGTGAACTCCTCGACGGCGCGAGCCCCGAGCAGATCTTCCGGGCGAGCAATCGGCTGATGCGCTTCGCCGCCAGGGCGCAGACCCCGGAACCGGTACCGTTCGCGCCCGTCGCGGGCAGCGCGCTGCTGCCGAAACTACCGGTCGACGCGGCGCGAGCTGGCGAAACACACCCGGTTCCGCTGATCGTCGGCGGTAACCGGGACGAGGGCAAACTCTTCGAGAAGCTGTGGAACATGCTTCCCGACGCCGAGCGCATGCTCCTGCGCGTCGAGGACGAGGGTGCCCGCGAGCAGATCTCCGCGCTGTATGCGGGTCCGGGCGAACGGCTGCGACTGTCGGCCGACGCGACCTTCTGGGCGCCAGCGGTGGCCTTCGCCGACGGGCACAGTCGCGTCGCGCCTACCTACACCTACCGCTACGACTTCTTCACCAAGGTGCTCGGCAAGCTCGGCGTCGGAGCGACGCACGCGACCGAACTGTTCGCGGTGTTCGGTGCCTACCGCTCGGCTCTCGGTGCGCCGCTGAGCGTCGGGGACTGGCGTGCCGTCGCCCGCGTCACCGCAGACATGCAGTCGCGGTGGGGAACCTTCGCGCGCACCGGCGTCCCCGGCGACGACTGGCCGCGCTACTTCGAGGACGACCGCGAGATCCTGGTCATCGACCGGACCGATCGCGTCGAAGCCGATCCCGACGGCGAACGCAGACTCGCATGGCATCGGGGGACCGGCCTGATCGTCGACGGTGACCCGATCGAGTCAGAGTTCGACGCTGCTCGGGGGATCTGACGCCAGGTAGGTCAGCACCAGTGGGTTGAACAGGTGCGGTGACTCCAACGGGAGGATGTGGGTGCCGGGGAGAACGGCGAGCCGACCGTTGGGCAGGGTCGCTGCGAGGTCGACGGAGTGCTCGATACGAACGATTCCGCAGTCGGCCGCGATGACGAGGGTCGGGGCAGTCACCGCCGCGAAGTCGGTGCTCTCGAATTCCGGCTCGAAGCGCAGCATGGTGACCGTCTTGTCGAAGACGACGTCGGATTCCCCGCCGTCGTGTTCTCCGTCGTCGTGCAGAAAGCAGTCCCGAAGGCACGCGACGACCTTCTCGTCGCTCTCGTCGAGGCGGTCGGTCAGTGCGGAGACCGTGAGTCCGTGCCGGTTGACATAGCTACCCGTTGTCACGATCCGGGCCACGAGTTCGGGACGGCGTTGCGCGATCATCAGGGCGATGACGCCACCGTCGCTCCAGCCGACGATGTTCGCGGGGCCGCGCACGACATTCTCGAGGTAGGCGATGACCTGGTCGGCCATCGACGCGAAACTGTAGGGGCCGGGGCAGTCGGGGCTGTGGCCGTGACCGCTGCGCTCGGGTACGAACAGGCGAAGGCCCGCGTCGGTGAAGTCGCCGAACTGCGCACCCCAACTCGACGCCGACGAAAACGAGCCGTGCAATAGGACGGTGGGCGGACCCATCGGGTCGCCACCTTGAAAATGCCACAGCAGATCCCCGTTGATGTCGATGTAGCTTCCACCGTCGGCGCGGTCGCCGACACTCGGTGATGCACTGCGGAAATGTGCGTCGATCATCCGCTCGATTCTCCGGCCAACCCTCCCAGGCGGCGACAACTGCCGTTGGACATGCGGCCCATGCTTCCAGAAGCCGTGGAGCCTGTGGACACGGAATGGACTCGAAACTGCAACGGCAGCACACATGCGGCAGGTCACCCGTCCCAACGCTGACACGCTGATGTGTGTTCGTTGACAGTCGCATCTGCACAGCATTAACCTCAAACGTGCAAGTGCTTCCGGCCAGACGCATTGAGGCGAGATCGGTGGAGTTCCCGTCACGGGGGATTGGGTATGCAGAGTGGGCATGTGCCGTCGGATTGTTGTGATCGCCGCGGCACTGTGTGCAGTGCTGGCGTTATCCGGAGTCGGCGACGCGTTGGCAGCGCAGGGCGACACACCACCTCCACTGGGACTGCGATCGATCGGGGCGGCTCCCGACATCACCTTTGCGGGCCAGCAGGCCCAGGTCAGCGTCTCGATTCCAGTGCCACAGAACCTGACGCCGGACAAATTGAGCGGGTTTACCGACGTCCCGCCGTTCGTCACCGGCGGGACGGTCGACGTACTGCAGGGTGACCGGGTGATCTCGCGGACGCCGATCAATCCGGCGCCGAACTCGCCGATCGAGTTGCCGCTGGCGGGTGTTCGTGTGACCCGCAACGCCGCCGACATCACGTTGCGGGCCTATCTGACCGTGAGCGGAATCTGCCAGTTCGACCCGGACAACGCGTTCCACATCCGCGACACGACGCTCTCCTTCACCGGGCGCGAGGCGATCCCCCGAAGTGTCGCCGAATTCCTTCCCCCGATCCTGCGCAAACTCACGATCTTCGTCCCGCAGAACCCGACGAGTGCCGAGGCGTCGGCGGCCGTCGGTCTGGCGACGTCCGTCGCGTCGAACTACGGCACCGCCGACTTCGACATCGACGTCGCGTCACTGGGTGCGGGCTCGCTCGTGCCGAGCGGTCAACCGGATTCGCTCGAACGTCAGATCGTGATCAGCAGCGCGGCGCCCGCCGGGCTGAGCGTCGAGAATCAGAATGGCGCTGCCTATCTGGTGATCGGCGGTCAGGCCAACGAGCTGACCAACCAGGCGCGGGCTCTGACGTCGAATCTGTCGCCGATCGCGCAGAGTTCCTCCGCGGTCGCCGGTCCGCTGCACGACGCGCCGCAGCTGACTCCCGAGGTGCAGACGCTGGCCGATCTGGGTATCAACGATCAGATCGTCACGTCGTCGGCATGGCCGTCGATCACGCTCGGGATCGACCAGACGCGCCTTGGCAGGCCGTCGCAGGACATCCGTGTGCAACTCATCGGATCGGCGACACCGGCGGCGAACGGGTCGTCGCCGGTGGTGTCGGTACGGCTGGGGGATCGCGTCATCGCGACGATCAAGACCGATGACTCGGGTGCGTTCAACCAGTGGGTCGACCTGCCAAACGGTGCGTTGAGCAGGTACAACGGGCTGGTCGTCACGCTCGAACGGGGCGACGTCAAAGAGGGCTGCGGCAACGGGACCCGTGGGTCGCTGAGCGTCTCTGCGGCAGGCGAGATACGTAGCTCGCCCGCAGATCCGCCGATCCCCGCGGGGCTCGGATCGATGCCACAGTCACTGATGCCGCGCACGCAACTCGCGTGGACCAAGGGCGACGTCCCCGACGTCGCGCGCGCGGTCTCGATCATGACGACGATGCAGCGGTTGTCCGCGGTGCCGCTCGGCGTCGACGTGGTCTCGATGTCCGACGCCGCGTCGTCGACACAGCCTGCGGTGCTGATCGCCGCCGACGGACAGGGACTACCCGACGGCGTCGCGCTGCCGGTGACGCAGAAGTCGGGGACGGTCACCGTACGCTCGTCGTCCGGCGCCGAATCGAAGGTCACGCTGAATCCGCAGGTGCAGTTCGGGTCGCTGCAGGTGACGCGGTCCGACGACCGCAGCACGCTGGTCGCGACCTCGACCAACGACGCCGGTGACCTCGACGATCTACTGCGCTGGTTCTCCGACAACGCCTCGAACGCGACCGGCGACGCCGCGCTGAAGATCTCGGGCCGCGATCCGATCACGGTCGACGCCGACGCGGGTGCCCACGACGAGACGTCGAACAGTCATCCGCTGGGGTGGCTCGTCGTCGTGGCGGTGATCCTGGGAGCGGTGATCCTGTTCCTGATCGTCGCAGCAGGACTCAAGCTGCTGCGGCGTCGACACACCGGTGACGACAGCGCGCAATGACCGTCACCGAGGCACCCGCTGACTCCTCCGGCGCGTCGTCGGAGGAATCGCGGAGTGCGGGTAGGTCGATTGTCTCGCGGCTGCTCCTCAGGTGGCTGCTGCTGGTCGCGGCGACGGTTGTCGCCTACTGGCACAACATCGGGCAGTGGTACCGCGAGATCTTCGTATACGAGTCGGATCTCAGCTACATCCTCGTGGTGCTGGTCCTTGTCGCCATGGCCGCGTACGGGGTCACGCTGCGCCGCCACGAGGAGCGGGCGATCCGCGATCGTCAGACCGACATCATCGTCGGTGTCATCGTGATGCTGCTGTCGTTCTGCTTCGACGGCGCGCTGACCAACCGGTTCACCGGTTCGCTGTATCTGCTGACGCACCTCGACATCCTCGGCCTGCTGACGTTCTTCTTCGGCGGTTCGATCCTGATGTTCGGGCTGCGGCCGACGATGCGCTACCACTGGGTGTGGCTGTTCGGACTGGTGACGTTTCCGATCGTGTACCGGGTCGCGTTGCTGAGTATCGGTGGCAACGAGTTGTCCGCGGGTCTGGTGATGACGGTGTTCGGGGCGGTGGCCGCCGCAATCGCGATCGGTCGTGATCGACGGTCGGCCCTGATCGGCTTCATCGCGGCGGTCGTGCTCGGGGTCGTGATCGTCGTGGTTGTCCACGTCCTGCATCCCGACGCCCCGCTCTTCGCGTTTCAGGCACTCCCCGCGGTTGGCAGCGTCTTCGTCGTCGGGTTGATCGCGTACCTGCATCGCCGGCGGCACACGACGTCGCGTCCGTTCGACCGCCCGTTGTACGAGCCGGGCGTCGAGACGGTCAAGGCGGGTGCCATCTGCGTGCTTGTGGTCAGTGCTGTGATCACGCTGCTCCTGCCGTTTCAGCGAGTGGTGGCTACGCCGGTGACGACGATCGCGGGATTGTCGACACAGGCACCGTTGGCGGTGCCACCCGAGTGGCGCCAGGATGGGCCGACGGTGCGCTACGACTTCGCCCACAACCTTTACGGGCGCGGTGCGCAGTTGGCGCGACAGAATCTGATCCAGCGATCCGGGGATATCGCATTCGACAAGGAGTCCCGCCCGCGCAAGGTGGTCGTCGACACGATCGAAACGCTTTACCCGCTGCAGTTCGACCTCTACCCGCAGACCTTCACCTACGACCTGTTCGGTGACCGCTTCTCCGACTCTGTCAATGTGGTACTGCCGCACGGCATCCCAGCAGTTCTCGAGGTGATCCTCGATGACAAGAGGTACCTCACCTACACCCTGCTCACCTGGCTATGGGGCAACGGTACGCACGCGCAGCAGGTGTCGGTGTGGTCGGTCGACAACCACGAGCCGAACGCCTACTTCCCGCAACCCGACCTGACGATCGCGACGAATCTGCGTGCGCTGGTCGACATCACGTTGCGGGGCAACGCGGTGACCCGTGACGACCGCCCTGATTTCAAGGACCGGCAGCTGGTACTCGACGCCGGGCGCGACATCGTCAACGAACAACTGTCCGGCGTACGGCGGGAGGATCAGCCATGACCGAATCCGCTTCGGAGCAACCGACATTCGCCTCGCCTACCACCAAAGAAGAAGTGGACGAACTGCTTTCGGACGAGAAGTACCGCACTGCAGCGCTCGACGACGCGATCAACCGGCTGCGTAGCGAAGATCCGATGATGACCGCGTCTGTCGCGTTCAGTCGGACGCAGAAGATCATCGGTGCCGTCGTGGTCGCCGTCATCGTCGTCGGATTCGTGTTCTGGCCGGTCGGTACCGCGGCGACGCTGGTGTCGATCGCGACGGTGATCTACATCGTCTCGCTCATCGAGCGGCTCAACACATTTCGGCTGGGCCTGGTCAACGGTGCGATCCGGATCTCCGACGAGGCGGCGCGAGCGATAGCCGAAGACGACCTGCCGAAGTACACTGTGCTGGTTCCCGCATACGGTGAGCCGGAGGTCGTCGGACAGTTGATCGAGGCGATGGAATCGTTCGAATACCCGCAGGAGAAGCTGCAGGTGTTGCTGCTGCTCGAGGAGGACGACGCCCCGACGATCGAGGCCGCTCACGCCGTCGACTCGTCGCCCATCATCACCTCGGTGCTCACACCGCCCGGCGATCCGCGGACCAAACCAAAAGCCTGCAACTACGGATTGCATTTCGCCACAGGCGATATCGTCACCATCTTCGACGCAGAGGATCATCCCGACCCGCTCCAGTTGCGCAGGGTGGTGGCTACGTTTCGTGAACTCGACGACGATTCCGTCATCTGCGTGCAGGGCAAGCTGAGCTTCTACAACGTCACCGACAACGTTCTCACGCAATGGTTCACCGCCGACTACGGCATCTGGTTCGGCTACCTGTTGCCGGGACTGATGGTCAGCAAGGCGACGATTCCGTTGGGCGGGACGTCGAATCACTTCCGCAAGGACATGCTCATCGAGCTCGGTGCGTGGGATCCGTTCAACGTCACCGAGGACGCCGATCTCGGGGTGCGCATCGCAGGCGAGGGTTATCGCACCGCTGTGCTCGACTCGGTCACGCTCGAAGAAGCAAATGTGGATGGCATCAACTGGATTCGTCAGCGGTCGCGTTGGTACAAGGGCTACATGCAGACGTGGCTCGTGCATATGCGCAGGCCCCGGCGCCTCTTCCACTTCATGGGGCTGCTCGGGATGATTCGGTTCACCCTGCTGATCGCAGGCACTCCCTTTATCGCGTGTATGAACATGATCTTCTGGCTCATCCTGATCGTGTGGATCGCCGGGCACCCGGCGTTCGTCGCGCAGCTCTTCCCCGGGCCGATCTACTACCTGTCGCTGATCTCGTTCGTCATCGGTAACAGCGCGGCGATCTATATGACGCTCGTCGCGAATCGGGAGGACGACCGCGGCGAACTGCTCTGGTCGGGGCTCATCGTCCCGTTCTACTGGGTGATGATGAGTATCGCGGCGATCAAGGGCATGTGGCAGTTGCTGTTTCGGCCGTCGTACTGGGAGAAGACGGCCCACGGACTCACGTCCGACGCCAGTCCGTCTGACACGTCTGACGCTTCCGGTGCTTCTGACGCGTCGGCTTCGTCGGGTACGGCTTCGTCGACGCAGGCGGCTCAATGAGCCGTCGATCCGTCGCGCTGTGGCTCGTCGTGTGGCTGGCCTACCTGGCTTTCGGTGTGTACCTGGCAGTCGGCGTGCACGCCTACTTCGGCGACTCGTTGGCTCGCGTGCAAGCAGCGCAGAGCGTGCTGTTCAGTCGGGATCCGCACTTGGCCGCAATAGGATTCATCTTCACGCCCCTGACCGCGCTGGTGCAGCTACCGCTCACCGCGCTGTCGGTGTGGTGGCCGCAGATGACGACCGACGCGTTGTCGGCCGCGATCATGTCGTCGGCGTTCATGGCAGGCGCCGTGGTGCAGGTGTCTGGGGTGGCGCGCGATCGCGCACTACCCCCGGCGATGACCGTCATCGTGACGCTCGTGTTTGCGCTCAACCCCATGATCATCCTGTACGGGGCCAACGGGATGAGCGAGGCGCCGTACATCTTCTTTCTCGCGTGGGCCGTCCGACGGTTGATCCGGTGGGTCGACACCGATGACGTACACGAATTGATCGTCGCCGGAATCGCTCTCGGCCTCGCCTACCTCACGAGATACGACGGCGCGGTCGCAGCATTTGTCGCAGGGTGCTTTGTGGCATTCGTGACGTATCGACGTTCCGACAAGGCAGTCGGGCGCAGGCTGCGCGCGCAGCGGGCGCTGCTCGACGTCGTGCTCGTCGCGTCGCCGAGCCTGCTGGCGTTCATCGTCTGGGCCATCACGAGTTGGCTGATCACAGGCCAGGCGTTCGCACAGTTCACCTCGCAGTACGGAAACACCGCGATCATCGATCAGTCGGGTGGCACGGGCAGCGCGACCGGCATTGAGGCGCTGCGTTTCTCGATCACCGAACTACTTATCCTCGCGCCGCTGTACCTCGTGCTGTTCGTTCTCGTCGCGTGGGTGCGTATTCGCCGACACCGGCTGTACCCGCTCGCGGTACCGGTCCTGATCATCGGTGCCGTTGTTGCGTTTCAGGTACTGAGCTACGTCCGCGGAACCACTTTCGGATTCTTGCGCTTCTACATGACGATCATCCTGTTGGCCGCGGTGACCGCGCTGCTCGCCACCCCGGCGCGCCGCATCGAACCGTATCGTCGACTCGGACCGCGAGCGTCACTGCCGCAAGCGAATCCGCGCGCGGGACGAGGGTGGCGCTACGGTGTGATCGGCACTGTCGCGGTCCTCGCATTCGTGGTGGGACTCCCCGTCACTGCCGCCGGCATGACGTCGCCGAAGTATGCGCCGCAGGAGTTCGCATACCGCTCTGTCGTTGCGCCCAAACCCGATTCGACGGAGAAGCGCTACCTCGACGAAGCCCGAGTGTTGCGGTCGTTCTCGACTGAGCGGGCGCTCGCGGAGTACCTCGACTCGCTGCATCTGCCGGACGGCAGCGTGCTCACCGACACCGTCTACGGATTCGCGGTTGTCGTGCAGTCCCGACATCCGAAGCAGTTCGTGATTCCGTCGGATCAGGACTTCGACCAGATCTTGAACGAACCCGCTCGGTTCGGAGTGCGGTTTCTGCTCGCGGTGCCGCGAGCCGGGCGCGGGTCGTCGGACGCATTGAACATTCGATACCCCACGCTGTATGACAACGGCGATCAGATCTCAACACTCGTCCTCGAGGCCCGCAACCAGGGTGCCAACATGCCGAATTGGCGTGTGTACGAGGTGAATCCGCGGACGTCGTGAGTGCGTGTCAGGAGATTTCGCGTGCAACGACCTGCCAGGCGGGGTCGTCGTAGCCGATGTCGAACGTGCAGTCGTCGAGCCGCGGGTCGGGGACGAATGCCCACAGCAGGGCACCCGCGACCCCGACCGAGCGTAGCGACTCGTACTTGCTGGTGAACTGGCGTGCGCGACTGTCGAGTGGCAGACACGACCCGGCCTCGATCCCGATCTCGTTGACCACCAACGGTTTACCGAGTTTTCTTGCCTGGGTAAGGCGCGCAGGGAGATTGCTGCCACCCGGTGCGATCGCGCCGCCCGCGCTGTAGTCGTGGTAGTCGAGAACGTCGAGGCCGTGGGATGCGGCGACGCGCGCGTAATCGCCTCCCGTGAGCCCACATTGGTCGCCCCCGACGAAGCCTGCGAAGATCGGGTGCTTGGAGTCGATGGCCCTGATACGTTGGCCGATTTCGACGAAGAATGTTCGCAGAACCGCCGCGCCGTTGGCTGGACAGGTACGTGTCTGCCAGGCGCATCCCGTAGCTCCGCAGTTGCTCGTCTCGGGCTCTCCGACCGGCTCCCAGCCCGCGAGCGTCGGTTCGTCGTGCCAGCGTTTGATCGCAGTGGACAGCCAGTCGTCGAAGGTCATTGCCGCAGCGATTTCAGTTGTGCGCCAACCGCTCTGGTACCAGGAACGCTCTTTGAACTTCTCGTTCTCGCACGCGCCGGAGCTTCCGGTCAGCACCGGCAGGATCATCTGGTTGTGCCGCTTGGCTGCGGCGAAGACGGCGTCGAGCCGTGAAAAGTTGCTTCTGCCGGTCTTCTTGTCGACGATGAACGCCGAGTAGAGGTTGAACCGCGTCAGGGCCCGCGGTGGGAGCTTGCCGAAGTACTCGTCGAGATCGACCTGGGCGCCGCATCCGACATTGATCGCCCAATCGGTGCCGAGCTGGTAGCTGTTGAAACCTGCGGGAAACCAGGTGCGTCCGTCGAGTGTGAGCCCGGTTTCTGTCGTCGTCACCCTGCCTGCGAAGTCGTGGTGCGCCGAGGGTGCCGCCGACTCGTCGTCTAGCGTTCTGGGAGCAGGTTGGCCGCACGCGGCGGCGAAGACCATGACCAGCGCAGCGATCACGCAGAATCGGAGCGCGTGCCGGAAGGTCACGCCTCGAACCCTACTCCGCCGACTACCGTCGAAGCGGTGAGAACATTCCGGACGACGCGCGCCGCGGCGGTGCTCTCGTTGATGGTGGCGCTCGTCTTCGCGCTGACTGGCTGCGGCGCGGACTCGACGTCGAGCGCGCCGACGTCCGCGTCGGCATTGAGTGTGTCGGGGTCTGGGGCCGAGTCGAGTGTGTCGGATGCGGCGTCTGGCTCCGGGGCGCCGTCGGGTGCTGCGTCTGGGGCGCCGTCAGCGTCTCCAGTCCTCGATCCGGCGCACCCGCCGCCATATGTCGACCATGTCACGTGGGTGAGCACGGCCGTCGGACCGAGTCTGCAGATCTATCCAACGCCCAACGGCCGCGCGAGCATCGCCGACGACGGCGCGCAGGTCGCCTGGCGCGAGGTGCTCGCGCTGGCCCCCGACGCCGACACCCCCGGCATGAACGCGCAGTTCGTGTGCCACTGGAACTTCGCCCGCGCCGTCGACCCGAACAAGCCGAGCTGGAACATCGAACCGCAACGACCCGTCGTCGACGACTCGACGATGATCGCCACCCGCTGCAACCCCGGCGCGCCGGAGGAGTGAGGCGCGGCGCGTTCTGGCTCGGGCGGGCGTCTCGGCGGCGCGCGGGAAGTGGGGGAAGGGTCGTCGAGCGGCGCGGGAACTGGGGGAAAGGTCGTGGGGCCGCGCAGGCCGTTGCCGACCCAGGCCAGCGCCGCAGGCTCCGACCACAGCCCCGCCCCGACCCCTACCCCGCGGCGGCGATGGCGCGGCGGGTCGTGTGTTCGCGGCGCGCGCCGATCTGGCGGCAGATCACGTAGATCACGAACGAGATCGTCGTGACGAACACCGAGACCGGCAGCTTGGGGGCCAGCGAGAGGATCAGCCCGCCGACGGCGGCGACCTCGGCGAAGATCACCGACAGCACCATCATCAGCGTGGGGTTGGCGGTGAGGCGGGCCGCGGCGGCGCCGGGGGTGATCATCAGCGACATCACCAGCAGCGCGCCGATGATCTGCACGCCCTGCGCGCAGGCGAGTCCCATCAGGATCGCGAAGATCACCGAAAGCGTGCGCATCGGAACGCCGTTCGCCTCGGCGACGCGCGGGTCCATCGACGCGAAGAGCAGCGGCCGGTAGATCACCGCGAGCACTGCGAGCACGACGACGGTGGTGACCGCGATGGCGGTCAGGCCCTGCACGCCGACGCTGACCACCTGGCCGGTCAGCAGCGCGAAGCCCGTGCCGATCCGACCGTAGAGCGCGAGAAACAGCACGCCGAGACCCAACCCGAACGCCATCACCACGCCGATGACCGAATCACGTTCTCGTGCCTTGTTTCCCAGATAGCCGAACACGCCTGCGGCCACGACGGCGCCGATGATCCCGCCGATGTTCACGCTGATGCCGGCAAGCAGTGCAGCGGCGGCACCGGTCACCGACAGTTCGCTCGCGCCGTGCACCGCGAACGACATCTGTCGCACGACGATCAGCGGCGCCAGTACGCCGCCGAGTAGTCCGAGCAGTGCCAGCGCGAGCATGGCCTGCAGCACGAAGTCGTAGTGCAGCAGATCCGCTGTCACCGAGAAGTCCCAGAAGTCGCTCCAGTGCACGTCGGCAGCAAGCAGCGTCTGCCCGGCGGCGAGGTCGGTTGGGGTCGAGCTGATCGTCATGTCGCGGGAAGCCCCTCGGGAGCGGTGCAGTGGTGTGCGTCCTCTTCACCGCCGACGACGAGCAGACGGCCGTTGACCCGCAACACCTCGACGTCGCTGCCGTACAGCTCCGACAACGTCGCGGTGTTCATCACTTCTTCGGTGGTGCCGATGCGGAATCGGCCGCCGACCAGGTACAGCACGCGATCGACGTAGGGGAGCACGGGGTTGATCTCGTGCGTGACGAACACGACGGCTGTGCCCGCGTCGCGGCGTCGTTTGTCGATGAGTTCGACGACCCGCTCCTGGTTGGCCGGATCGAGGCTGGCCAGCGGTTCGTCGCAGAGCAGCAGTTCAGGATCAGTGGTGAGCGCTTGGGCGACGCGCAGCCGCTGCTGCTCGCCGCCGGACAGCAGGCCGACGGGTGCGTCCGCGAACTCGGTCGCGTCAACCTCGGCGAGCGCGGCGTCGACCTTCGCCCTGCGCGCCCGACGCCCGCGGATGCCGAGACCCCAGCGCGCGCCGTCGACTCCGAATCCGACGAGGTCGCGACCGCGGATCGCCATCGAGTCGGCGTCGTCCGCGTGCTGCTGCGGGATGTATCCGACCTGGTCGGTGACCGTCAGCTCACCCGCCGACAACGGGTACTGATGTAGCAGTGTGCGTAGAAACGACGTCTTGCCCGAGCCGTTGGGGCCGAGCACGGCGACGAACTCGCCGGGCATGATGTCGAGATCGAGATCATCCCAGAGCACCCGCTCGCCGAAGGCGAGTCGGGCGTGCCGGAACGATGCGACGGGTTCGCGACCGTCGGGATCAGACCCGCTCACGCCGGCAGTGCCGAGGCGAGCGCAGCGATCTGCTTCTGCTGCCAGTCGATGTAGCTGTTCTGGCCCGCAGGCAGTGTCTCGGTGAACTCCACAACAGGAACGTTGGCAGACTTCGCGATCGACAGCAACGCTTCGGTGACCGCGTCGACGGCCTGGGTGTTGTAGATGAACACCTGCACCTCACGCTTGCGGAGCAGATCCTCCATCGCGGCGCGGTCGGCGGCCGACGGCGACTGTCCCTCTTCGACGGCCGCGGTGAAGCCTTCCGGGGCAACATCGCGCAGGCCCGCCTCGGTGAGCAGGTACGCCGCGAGCGGCTCGGTCTGCGCGACCTCCGTGCCGTCGTGGGCCTTCTTGATGTCGGCGAGCGATCCGCGCAGACCGTCGATCTTCTCGTTGAACGCCTTGGCGTTGTCGCGGTACGTGGTGGCGTTGGCCTCGTCCTTCGCGGCGAGGTCGTCGGCGAGTTCGGTGGCCACCTGGCCGACGACGGGCAGGTTGTAGAAGACGTGCTCGTTGGTCTCGCCGTGCGCGGAGTGATCGGTGTCCTCGTGGTGGCCGGTCATCGTGTCGAAGGCGTTGATCACGGAGCCCTTGGCGTTCTGCGACGCCTTCTCCATGTACTCGTCGTAGTGTCCGCCGTTCATCAACACCACGTCGGCGTCGACGACCTTTGCAGAGTCGGCCGCGGATGGCTCGAACTCGTGCGGATCGCCGGTCGGATCGTTGAACAACACCGTCACCGACGCTTTGTCTCCCGCGACGGCCGACGCGACGGCACCCCACACGTTTGTCGAGGTCACGACGGTCGGCTTGCCGTCGGAACTGCCCGAGTTGTCGCCAGAACAACCGGCAAGTGTCAGTGCCCCGCCGACAGCAAGGGCCGTGGTCAGTGCCAGGACTGCGCGTTTCATCGTTCGCCTACCCTTTTCGCTAATGACAATCGTTACCGAAAGAAGTGTAGGTGATGATCGACGACGCCGCGCTGTGGGGTCGGTCCGCACGCAACGATCAGCGCGGCAGCGCCCGTCTACCTGCGTTGTTCGGGTGTGCTGAGGATCGTCGGCCGCCGGACCTTCTCTACAGTGGAGTAATGAGTTTCAGGGGGCCGCGGCGAGTCGCGCTCGTCTCGGTACACACCTCTCCGTTGGCGCAGCCCGGCACGGGCGACGCCGGCGGCATGAACGTGTACGTGTGGCAGACCGCGCAGCGCCTCGCCCGACGCGGCGTCGAGGTGGAGATCTTCACCAGAGCGACGTCGTCGTCGGATGCGCCCATCGTCGAGGCCGCGCCCGGCGTCACCGTGCGCAACGTCGTCGCCGGACCATTTGAAGGACTCGACAAACGCGATCTGCCGACGCAGTTGTGCGCGTTCACCGCCAGCGTGCTGCGGGCCGAGGCGCAGCAGCGCCCCGGCTACTACGACCTGATCCACTCGCACTACTGGTTGTCGGGGCAGGTCGGCTGGCTCGCGCGGGATCGGTGGGGAGTTCCGCTGGTGCACACCGCGCACACCCTTGCCGCTGTCAAGAATGCGTCACTCGCCGCGGGTGACACCGCGGAACCGATGCTGCGCGTGATCGGTGAGCAGCAGGTTGTCGACGAGGCTGATCGTCTCGTCGCGAACACCGCGACCGAGGCGCATGAACTGGTCTCGATGTATCACGCCGACCCGGCGCGAATCGACATCGTCACGCCGGGAGCCGATCTCGATTGCTACACCCCCGGCTCGATGGCGCAGGCGCGCGCCGAACTCGGATTGCCTTCTGAGGCAACGCTGTTGACGTTCGTCGGACGTATCCAGCCGCTGAAGGCTCCCGACGTCTTGCTGCGCGCCGCGGCTCCGCTGATCGAGCGGTCGCGGGGTGGGGATCGGCCCGTGCGGGTGCTCATCGTCGGCGGTCCGTCGGGTTCTGGTCTCGAAACACCTTCTGCGCTGGTTGATCTCGCCACGCAACTGGGTATCTCCGACGAGGTGATCTTCCTGTCGCCGCAGCCGTCCGCGAAGCTCGCGCAGGTGTATCGGGCGTCGGATGTGGTTGCGGTGCCCAGCTATTCGGAGTCGTTCGGTCTCGTCGCGATCGAAGCGCAGGCCTGCGGTACACCCGTGATCGCGGCCGATGTCGGTGGGCTGTCGGTCGCGGTCTCATCGGGACGCAGCGGTGTTCTGGTCAACGGCCACGCCATCGGCGACTGGACCAACGCGCTGGAGAAGATGATCGGTTCTCCGGACGAACTGGCCGCGATGCGTCGACACGCACGTGCGCACGCCGAGAACTTCTCCTGGGAACACACCGCAGATGCGTTGCAGGAGAGCTACTCCCGCGCGATGGCCTCGTTTGCCGCGGCCCCCGGCGCACGGGTGAGCCCGACAGGCGCCGCGCGGCGCGCGTCGAGACGGTGGCGGCGTCGTCATCGTGCGAATGTCTGATCCGAACATCCAACCGACCCAGCGTCGTCAGGAGTGATAGCGATGAGCCACATCGAGAATCTCGAACTGTTGGAGAAGTCGCTGACCGAGCGCGACATCCCCTACAGCCGAAAGAGCTCCGGCGGAGCACAATCCGAACACGTCATCCTCGATCTGCCCGGAGAGAAGAAGCTGAAGACGACGGTCCTGCTGACCGCGGGTCCGTACGGGGTGCGCGTCGAGGCATTCGTCTGTCGCCACGCCGACGAGAACCACGAGGCGGTCTACCGCTATCTGCTCAAGCGCAATCGTCGGCTCTACGGTGTCGCCTACACCATCGACAACATCGGCGACATCTATCTCGTGGGTCGGATCTCGGTGGACGCGTTGACATCTGACGAGATCGATCGCGTGCTCGGCCAGGTTCTCGAAGCCGCGGACGGCGACTTCAACACGCTTCTCGAGCTCGGGTTTGCGACGTCGATCCGCCGCGAATGGGCGTGGCGTGTCTCGCGAGGCGAGTCGCTACGCAATCTGCTCGCCTTCGAGCACCTCATCGACAAGGAATCGCTACCCGAGCCGGGGGAGCCGCTCGAAGGTCGCTACGAGCCCTCCTCGGTGGTCGACGCCGCGCAGGACGGTCCTGCGGGAGGCGCGCAGCTCGACGAGTGACGGTGCGCGAGCAGGCGGGATGCAGAGAGGGCCGTCACATCGTGGCAACAGCCGTTGGTAAGATCCTATTTGACTGATTTACCAACGGAGGTGCCATGAGCGTCAAGAGTCCCTACCCCGACGTCGAGATCCCGAATGTCAGCGTCTACGACTACCTGTTCGGCAGTATCGCCGACGACGACCTAGACCGCGTCGCGCTCGTCGACCCCAAGACCGACACGAAGACCACGTACCGCCAACTGATCGGCCAGATCAACGCCGCCGCAGGCGCTCTCGCGGCGCGCGGCATCGGCGTCGGCGATGTCGTCGGAATCCTGTCGCCGAACATTCCCGCGTTCGCCACCGTCTTCCACGGAGTGCTGCGCGCGGGTGCGACGGCCACGACGATCAACGCGCTGTTCACCGCGCGTGAGATCGCCAAGCAACTCACCGACTCCGGTGCCAAGATGCTCGTCACCATCTCGCCGATGGCCGCGCAGGCTCTCGAGGCCGCCAAAGAGGTCGGCATCGCCGACGACGCCGTCGTCATCCTCGACGGTGAGGGCGTCGAGGCGTCGGGCCATCCCAACGCCGCCGACCTGCTCGGCCCCAATCTGCCGGCGCCGGATGTCTCATTCGACCCGGCGACGCACGTCGCCGTCCTGCCCTACAGCTCGGGTACCACCGGAAACCCCAAGGGCGTCAAGCTTTCTCACACCAACCTCGTCGCCAACGTCGCGCAGATCGCCCCACTGCAGGGGATGGCGCGCGACGACGTGATCGTCGCTGTCCTCCCGTTCTTCCATATCTACGGCATGACCGTTCTGCTCAACGCCGCACTGCGCGCCCGCGCGAGCCTCGTCGTGATGGCCAAGTTCGATCTCGTCGAATTCTTGGAGAACATCCAGAATTACAAGGTCACCTACGCGTTCATCGCGCCGCCGGTCGCGGTGGCTCTCGCGAAGCATCCGATCATCGACAACTACGACCTCTCGTCGCTGCACACGATGCTCTCCGGTGCGGCGCCGCTCGACGACGAGCTCGGCAAGGCGGTCGCCAAGCGACTGAATCTGCACATGTTGCAGGGTTACGGCATGAGCGAGCTCTCGCCCGTCAGCCACCTCATCCCAGTCGACTCGCAGGCCGTGCTTGGGCTCGACGAGCCGCCGCTCTCGTCGGTCGGCTGGCCAATTCCGAACTCGGAGAACAAGATCGTCGACCCGGCAACGGGTGAGGAGTTCACAGTGCCGAGCGAGGGCTTGTCCGAGCCCGGCGAACTGTGGGTCCGCGGACCCAACGTGATGCTCGGATACCTCAACAACGAGCAGGCCACCAACGACACCATCGACGCCGACGGCTTCCTTCACACCGGCGACATGGCCCAGCTCGACGCCGACGGATCGGTCTACATCGTCGATCGCCTCAAGGAGCTCATCAAGTACAAGGGCTACCAGGTGCCGCCGGCCGAGCTGGAGGCGCTGCTGCTCACGCACCCGAAGATCGCCGACACGGCAGTCATCGGTGTCATCGAGGAGGAGTCCGGCGAGGAGATCCCGAAGGCTTTCGTCGTCAAGCAGTCTGATGTGGAGCTGACCGAAGCCGAGGTCATCGACTTCGTCGCCGCGAAGGTCGCGCCGCACAAGAAGGTGCGCGCCGTCGAGTTCATCGAGGTCATCCCGAAGTCGGCTTCCGGCAAGATCCTGCGCAAGGATCTGCGCAAGTAGCCACCCAGATCGCAAGGCAGCGGGCCGCTTTCGGATACTTCCGAGGGCGGCCCGCTCTTGTCGATGACCCGTCGACCCCGTGTGGAGGCTCGGGTGAAGCCCCCGTGCAAAGCCTCTGTATGGAAAACTGACCCCTATGAGCAACGGCACCCTGATTCTCATGCGGCACGGCGAGAGCGAATGGAACGCGTCCAACCAGTTCACCGGTTGGGTCGACGTCGCGCTGACCGACAAGGGTCGAGCGGAGGCGACGCGCGCGGGCGAGCTGCTCGTCGAGCACGATCTGTTGCCGGACGTCCTCTACACCTCGCTCCTGCGACGCGCGATCACCACCGCGAACATCGCGCTCGACGCCGCCGACCGGATCTGGATTCCGGTCGTCCGCGACTGGCGTCTCAATGAGCGTCACTACGGCGCCCTGCAGGGTCTCAACAAGGCCGACACCCTCGCGAAGTTCGGCGAGGAGCAGTTCATGCTGTGGCGCCGCTCCTACGACACCCCGCCGCCGCCGATCGAACCCGACTCGGAGTACAGCCAGACGAATGATCCCCGGTACGCCGACCTCCCCGAGGTTCCGCTGACCGAGTGCCTCAAGGACGTCGTCGAGCGACTCATCCCGTACTTCGAATCCGACATCGCCGCCGATCTCAAGGCGGGTAAGACGGTGCTCATCGCCGCGCACGGCAACTCGCTTCGCGCGCTGGTCAAGTACCTCGACGGCATCTCCGACGCCGACATCGCCGCGCTCAACATCCCTACGGGTAACCCGCTGCGCTACGACCTCGACGACAACCTCAAACCGCTCAACCCCGGCGGCACCTACCTCGATCCCGAGGCTGCTGCCGCAGGTGCTGCGGCCGTCGCGGCGCAGGGTAAGAAGTAGTCCGTAACCCAATTGTCACGGGCGGGTTGCCGTGACCGCGGTTACATTGGTTGCATGGCCGATTCTGGAACCCTGCGCATAGTCCACTCGGCACCGCAGGAGAGGTACGAGGCGATCCTCACCGATCCCGAGTC
Source organism: Gordonia sp. 852002-50816_SCH5313054-c (assembly GCF_001665925.1). Taxonomy (NCBI): domain Bacteria; kingdom Bacillati; phylum Actinomycetota; class Actinomycetes; order Mycobacteriales; family Gordoniaceae; genus Gordonia; species Gordonia sp. 852002-50816_SCH5313054-c. The sequence goes on along the minus strand of NZ_LZTE01000037.1, from coordinate 94,851 downwards.
CGATCCGCGCGACGTCGAACCCACCGATCGGCTGGTCGGGTACCTGGACTACGTGTCGGAGCCCTACCAGGTGATTCTGACTCACACGGTGATCCTCGACGCCTACTCGGGACGCGGGTACGCAGGCCAGCTCGTTCGGACCGTCCTCGACGACATCCGGTCGCAGGGCAAGCAGGTTGTGCCGGTCTGCTCGTACGTTCGTCACTACATCGACCAGCACCCCGAGTACGCCGACCTGGTGGCGTCGGTCACCTCCTGAATGCAAGCGACGGCGGTGTCACGTAATGCGGGTGGAACGGTGCGTGAACAGCGGTCGAACTGTCCTGCACTGAGTGTTCCTGCAGTTTGGTGGGCCGTAAGCTGACGTTGTGACCGGTGTATTCGTGGGCGGCGTGACAGTTGCCGTCGTCCTCGTGGCAGCCGTCCTCGTCGGATTCGCGCTCGGTCGTTTCTGGCGTCGTGACGCGATGTCACGCAGCGGGCTCGACAGCAGTCGCGACGATGCGAACCACGCGACCAATGTTGCCGCCCCCGTCGTTCCCGAGATCGCCGACGATCAGCCCAGCTACGCGTTGACTCTCGCCGAGCGCCCGCGGGTGGTGCCCGAGAGCGCCGAGCTGCGCGAGACCGACGTAAACGGCGTCACGGAGGACGGTCGGATGACCACCGCGGGACTGCTCGGACTGATCGTGCGAAACTCCGACACCGCGGTCGCGGTCGTCGACCAGTTCCGCGACGTCGTCCTCTACAACCATCGCGCCGTCGAATTGGCTCTCGTGCGCGACAGGCTGCTCGACGATTCGGTCTGGGAAGCGGCGAAAGAAGTCCTCGACACCGAGGCCGAGCGTCGTTTCGATTTCGAACCCCCCGCGTCGGCGTTGGGATTTCTCTCGACGGGACGTGCACGCGGCAAGACCGTCGAATCGGTGAGCTGTATCGCGCGGCTGGTCCGTGAGGGCGAGGAGCGCTACGCCGTTGTCTACGGCGCCGACGACACCGAGCACCTGCGCGTCGAGGCGACCCGCCGCGACTTCGTCGCCAATGTGTCGCACGAACTGAAGACGCCCGTCGGTGCCATCAGCCTGCTCGCAGAGGCGCTGCTGGAGTCGTCGGACGACTCGGATTCGGTGCAGCACTTCGGTAATCGTGTGGTCGCCGAGGCCACGCGCATGGGCAACATGGTCACCGAACTGCTCGCACTATCGCGACTGCAGGAGGGCGAGACCGCCGACTTCTCACTCGTCGACATCGACACACTGATCGACGACGCGATCGAATCAGCCGGTGTCGCTGCCGAAGCGGCGTCGATCTCACTGCGCGCCGACGCCCCGGCAGGCCTGACGGTGCGCGGCGACCGGATGCTGTTGTTGACGGCACTGAACAATCTGATCGTCAATGCCATCTCCTACTCCCCGCCGCACACAACCGTCTCGGTGAGCAGGCGGGTGACCCGCCACGACGGACGGCCGATGGTGGCGATCGCCGTGACCGATCGGGGCATCGGGATCGCGCCGGCCGATCAGCAACGAGTCTTCGAGCGCTTCTTCCGTGTTGACAAGGCGCGGTCACGCAGTACCGGCGGCACCGGCTTGGGGCTCGCAATCGTCAAACACGTCGCCGCCAATCATGGTGGAGTCATCTCGCTCTGGAGTAAGCCAGGCACCGGCTCGACGTTCACGCTGTGCATTCCGCAGGACATGAGCACCGAGATCGGTTGGGGCGACGACGACACCGACGTGGCCGGCACCGGAATAGCCGGTACCGAAATAATCGAACCTACGGCAGCTGTAGCCGTGGTCCAGGGCGAGACGGTTCCGTCTGCGCCACTCGCACGACCGAAGGAAACCGACAGGTGACTCACGTTCTGATCGTCGAGGACGAGGAATCGCTGGCCGATCCGCTGGCATTCCTGTTGCGCAAGGAGGGATTCGAGGCCACTGTCGTCAACGACGGCGCTGCGGCACTCGGCACTTTCGATCGCGTCAGCCCCGACATCGTTCTGCTCGATCTGATGCTGCCCGGCATGTCCGGCACGGAGATCTGCAAGTCGTTGCGCACGCGGTCGAGCGTGCCGGTGATCATGGTGACCGCGCGCGACAGCGAGATCGACAAGGTCGTCGGACTCGAACTCGGTGCCGACGACTACGTCACCAAGCCGTACTCGGCGCGCGAGCTCATCGCCCGCATCCGTGCCGTGCTGCGCCGCGGTGGCGACGGAATCGACGACGACCTGGCCATCGGCATTCTGGAGGCAGGTCCGGTCCGGATGGACGTCGAGCGCCACATCGTCGCCGTCAACGGACAGCAGATCACGTTGCCGCTCAAGGAGTTCGACCTCCTCGAGTACCTCTTGCGCAACTCCGGCCGAGTGCTGACCCGCGGTCAGCTCATCGACCGTGTGTGGGGTGCGGACTACGTCGGCGACACCAAGACTCTCGATGTCCACGTGAAGCGGCTGCGTTCGAAGATCGAGCCCGACCCGGCCAGCCCGAAGCACCTCGTGACGGTCCGCGGGCTCGGCTACAAACTCGAGCCCTGACTGTTCGACTCCCGGCTGTCCGGGTCGTGACTGTTGGAGTTCTGACTGTTGGAGTTCTGACCCGTGCCGAGCGTGGCCTGAGCCACCTGGTCGCCGCCTGATCGTTTTGCCGTGTACATCGCCGTGTCCGCCGACGCGACCAGTTCGAACACGTCGCTGGTCGGGGTGCCGGTGGCGACGCCGAGGCTCGCCGACACGCCGAGATCGGTTTCCTGGCTGATTGTCTGCAGGACGCGGGCGGCGAGGCACTCCGCATCGGTCTTCGTTGCACGCAACACCATCGCGAATTCGTCGCCGCCCAGTCTGACGATCAGTGTCTGCGTACCCGGGACCTGGCAACGTCGGAGTACGTCGGCTACTGCGACGAGGACGTCGTCGCCTCGCTGGTGCCCGTAGATGTCGTTGACGGCCTTGAAGTTGTCGAGATCGACCGCGACGACCGTCCACGGGGTCGAGTCGGGTGATTCGATCTCGGCCTTCGCGACCTCCTGTCGAAGGCCGCGCCTGTTCAGCAATCCGGTCAGCGAGTCGACCGCCGACGCGTCAGCACTGGACCGGAACATGCTGTAGGCGATGCGCAGGAACGGCAGGACAAGCGCTGTCAGCAACAAGGCGATCAAGCCTTTGCTCATCGCGACCGGAAGCCATTGCAGGCCTTGAACGAAACCGCTTGCGACCACGGCAGTGACCACCACGGTGACCGCGAAGACGATATGGCAGATGTTGGCTGCGGTGCTGTGGAAGAAGGCGATGTAGGCCCCCGTTGCCGCGAACAGCGGTGTCGCGGCAACGCCGAGCACGAGGTTGTGATGAGCGAAACATGCTGTCGCGACACCGATGTCGGCTGCGGCGATCAATACCAACGATTCGAGATGCGACGGCCAGCGCCCGAAAAGCCACCGTGCCGCCCAGCAGATGCCGGCGACGGCCAGACCCGCCATCACGAGGTTGCCATACGGCCACAGCACGCCTGGGGGAGCGAGGGCGGCGAGCATCGCAGTCACCCCGATGGTGGCGCCGTCGATCGCTACCAGCCACCTGCTCCAGCGGAGCAGGCCGCGCGCGACGAGATAGGACACCAGCCACTCGTACTCGTCGGCCTTCAGCAACTGCCGAGCTGTATTTGGTATCCCAAATCGCATGCTCGGTAGTGTGCCCGATGCGCGGCGCCTGCGAAGCGGTTAACCCAGTTCCTCGTACTTGATGTCAGTCGTCCGGCGCGTGGTCGCCGCGGCTGTCGCCGGATGGACCGCGACGATCCCGAGGCCGTTGCGGCGTCGGCACGCCCGAGCCAACTCGTCGTATGCGGGTTTGCCGAGGAGTTCGGTCAGTTCCGGGGCGTAGGACTCGAAGACCTGCGTCGCGCCGACGTGGGCGTCGGGCGAACCCGAGCAGTACCACTTGAGATCGTGTCCGCCCTCGCCCCAACCGCGACGGTCGAACTCGGTGATCGTGGTCTTGAGGACCTGCGTCCCGTCGGGGCGCTCCACCCAGTCCTGCTCGCGCCGGATCGGAAGTTGCCAGCACACATCGGGTTTCACGCTCCACGGCTCGATGCCCTTGCGCAGCGCCATGGCGTGTAGTGCACATCCGGGTCCGCGGTCGAAACCGGGACGATTGAGAAAGATGCACGCGCCCTTGTGAGTTCGCGTCTTGAGTGCGGGCTCGTCGTCGAGGTCTCCCTCTTCGAGATACCCCTTCTTGCCGAGGGGATCTTTGCCGGATCCCTTCTCGTAGAACTGCCAGTCGTCAGGGGTGAGCATGGCGACGCTCTTCGCGAGATGCTTCCGGTCGTCCTTGTCGGTCAGGTAGGCGCCGTGGCTGCAGCAGCCGTCGTCGGGTCGGCCGTCGATGATCCCTTGGCACGCCGGTGTTCCGAAGACACACGTCCAGTGCGACAACAGCCAGGTCAGGTCGGCGTTGATGAGGTGTTCTGGGTCCGCGGGATCGAAGAACTCATACCATTCGCGCGCGAAGTCGAGTGGTACCTCGGGAGCCGGTGAGATCTGTGCGGACGGGGTGGGGCTTGGCACGCGTTCACGGTAGTCGTATCGGCAGCGTGGCGTCTGATCGCGCCCGTGTGTTTCGCCACCCACGCAACATGGCGAATCGTCGAAGCACTACCGTGTATGCGTGCGTTTAGGAGTGCTCGACGTGGGCAGCAATACTGTCCACCTGCTCGTCGTCGATGCCCATCGCGGCGGCCATCCGACACCGATGAGCTCAACCAAGTCGGTTCTGCGGCTCGCCGAACAGATCGACGAGAAGGGCAGGCTCACCGAGCGCGGTGCCCGATCGCTGATCGACTCGGTCGACGAGTTCACCCACATCGCCGCCACGTCGGGGTGTGAGCAGACGATGGCGTTCGCGACGTCTGCTGTGCGCGATGCGACCAATTCCGAAGAAGTGCTCGACCGCGTCGAAGCCAAGACCGGTGTCCGAGTGACCGTGTTGAGCGGTCGCGACGAGGCGCGGCTGACCTCGCTGGCCGTGCGGCGCTGGTACGGCTGGAGCGCCGGGCGCATCCTCGCGCTCGACATCGGAGGTGGATCGCTCGAGATCTCCAACGGCGTCGACGAGGAGCCCGACGTCGCGTTGAGCCTGCCGCTGGGCGCGGGCAGGTTGACCCGCGAGTGGCTGCCCGACGATCCGCCGGACCGTCGACGTATCGGCGTGCTGCGTGACTGGCTCGACGCCGAGCTCAGGGACCCCGCGCGCGAACTGCGTGCCGCGGGCAAACCCGACATCGCGGTTGCGACGTCGAAAACGTTCCGGTCGCTCGCGCGGCTGACAGGCGCGGCGCCGTCGGGAGCCGGGTTGCGGGTCAAGCGTCAACTCACCGCGAGCGGGCTGCGCCAGTTGATCGCCTTCATCTCGCGGATGACCCGCGACGACCGCGCAGAACTCGAGGGCGTCAGCGCCGACCGTGCAGGTCAACTCGTTGCGGGCGCGCTCGTCGCGGAGGCGGCGATGCGGGCGCTGTCGGTCGATACACTGGAGATCTGTCCGTGGGCCTTGCGCGAGGGCGTGATCCTGCGTCGTCTCGACACCGAGCTGGCGGACAACCAAGAACAGATCGGGACGACCCCCACTGAAGCGACCCGCACAGGGTCGGCGGGTTCGACACCGGCAACCCAGGGCCTGCGCTAGGCGGCCTGAGGAGGAGAGCGAGTTTCGATGGCCAAGCAACCGGGGTCACCCACGGGCGGATCGGACGACTCGGCGTCGGAGTCGAGGCCCATCTCCGTGTCGGAACTGCTCGCACGTCGCGACGCCGCCATCGCCGACGAGGAACGCACGAAGCGCCTCACCGAAACCCGCGGCAGGCGCCGTGCCGGGCGCGACGGAGCCGTCTCGGTGTCTGAGCTCACCGGCGAGATCCCGCGGATCACCGACGCGCCCAGGAGCGAAGCCCCGAAGACCAGCGCACCGAAGAACCAGGCTCCAAAGACTCAGGCTCCAAAGACTCAGGCACCGAAGACCGACACCCCGGCGGCCGGCGCGCCGAATGCCTGGGAGTCGCCTGACTCCGCGCCGCATTTCCCGCGGTCGAGCAGCCCGGTCCCGCGACGTGCGACCGACCGCCGACCGCTCCAGGATTCCGCCGACCCCGCCGGCGCGTCGACCGGATTCGACCGCGGTGTCTACGACGCTCCTCCTCAGACACGCGACTTCAGTTCCGCCGCCATCGCCGAGCGGGCATCGCGCGGCACGTCCGACGGGGAACCTGTCAGCGACGAGCACGCGAACGCTGTCACCGGAATCATCCCGATCGTCGGCGACGACGACACCGCCGATGGCGTGCGACTCGTCGAGGCCGACGACGTCGACGTCGTAGAACTCGATGCGCCGCCGCCCGCCCGCACCGGCAGGTTCGCAGACGTCATCGACGACGACTTCGACGCATACCGGTCGTTCGCCGAATACGACGATGACGACGAGAAGAGTGCGTCGTCGAAGAAGCGCTCGGCCCGACGCTCCGGCGACAAACCCAAGCGCAAGCGCGGGTGGTTCGGGCGCAAGGCCGCCGCGCGGGACGACCGCACCGACGTCGAGTCCGACTCACTCGTCGACGACGATCGCCACACCTCCGGAGCCGCGCTCGTGGAGGAGACCACGGCCATCGGGATCGTCGAGGAGTCACGCGACGTGATCCCCGACGCCGAGCGATCCGGTGACGTCGAGACATTCAGTGACGTCGAACGACCCAGTGACGCAAGTGCTTACGACGACGACAGCAAGTTCGACGCAGGCAAGTTCGACGGCGACCGCGCGTACGGCTACTCGTCCTTCGACAGTGTCCGCGAGGATGACGACGAGCGCGACGCCCGTGAGCACGCCGATCGAGATGCGGCCGAGGCGCTCGAATCAGACTCACCCGAGGCCGCGACGACAGGCTCGACCGGAGTCGGCGCCGCCGCGGTCGCGCCCGCAGTCAGCACGAGCCCAGCGGACAAGAGCCCTGCGGAAAAGAACCCAGCGGACGCGGGCGCAGCGGACAAGAGCGCGGCAGACGAGAAGGAAACGGACAGCACGGCGGCTCTCCTAGCCCCGACGTCCGACGCCCCCAAATCCAAAACCCTCACGTCGAAGGCGGCAACGTCCAAGGACTCGCAGACCGGCGACTCCGACGACGAAGACGGCCGTTCGCCGGCGAAGGCGTGGCTGTTGGTCATCGGCGAGGCGATCCTCGGGCTGGCGGTCGGTGTCGGATTGTTCTGGGGATTCACCGAGCTCTGGCGCTGGAACGTCTACTTCGCGCTGGTGTTGGCGGTGCTGGTGATCTTCGGCATCGTCTCGTTCACCCACGCCGTGCGGCACTCCCGCGACCTGTTCACCACGTTGCTGGCGCTGGGCGTCGGACTGATTGTGACCATCGGCCCGCTGGTGTTGCTCGCGACGTGAGGATCTGATGGTCACTCCTGTAGCCGACATCCCCATCGGGCTGTCGACGGCGTCGGTCTATCCGCAGAACACCGAGGCTGCCTTCGCGTACGCGGCCGAGCTGGGTTTCGACGGCGTCGAACTCATGGTGTGGGGTGAGGCTGTCAGCCAGGACATCTCTCACGTCGAGTATCTGTCCGAGCGATATCAGGTTCCGGTGCTGTCGATCCACGCGCCGTGCCTGCTCATCTCGCAGCGCGTATGGGGTCGCGATCCGCAGGCCAAGCTGGCGCGGGCGGTGTCGGCGGCGGAGGATCTCGGAGCGCCGACCGTCGTCGTACATCCACCTTTCCGCTGGCAGCGGGCGTACACCGCAGCATTCGACGATCTCGTGACGGAGCTCGAGGAGAACAGCGGCGTCGACGTCGCGGTGGAGAACATGTTCCCGATGCGCGCCGACAGGCTCTTCGGCGCGGGTAAGCGCTCGGCGCAGCGGTTGAACGCACGTGGGGGAGGACCGGGCCGCGCGGCATCGGCGTTCGGGAAGTCCACCGACCCCACCGACGACGGGTACGCGCACTACACCCTCGACCTCTCGCACACCGCGACGGCCGGGGTCGACGCGGTCGAGCTGTTCGATCGCATGGGGTCGGCGCTGAGCCATCTCCACCTCGCCGACGGCAGCGGTGCGGCAACCGACGAGCACCTGATTCCGGGCGACGGATCGCAACCCTGCGTCGAGGTGTGTCGACGCCTTGCCGCGAGCGACTTCGCCGGGGCTGTTGTGCTCGAGGTCAGCACGGGATCGGCACGCACCAAACCCGAACGCGCGGCCCTCCTCGGGCGCGCCCTCGACTTCGCGCGAACCAACCTTCGACGCGATCCCGTCCGCACTGCACCGATCCAGGAGACCGAAACCGAATGAGCGACAAGATCGCTGGGCTGTTGACCCTGCGTCCCACCGAGGGCCCCGGCGATGTGAATTACCGCGCGAGTATCGACCCGACGTTCACGATCGGACCCAAGGTGCACGGCGGCACGATGCAGATGCTGGTCGCCCGAGCGGCGCTGCACGCATACGACGAGCTCGTCGGGTCAGACGAGTCGATGCCGTCGGCAGCCGACCTCGTGCCCGTCGCCATTGCCAGCGACTACCTCGCCGCGCCCGATCCCGCCGACGTCGACCTGGCGGTGACGCTGCGCAAACGCGGTCGCACCGTCACCCTGCTGACCGTCGACCTCGCGCAGAACGGACGACTGATGGTGTCGTCGTCGGTCACCCTCGCGCGACCCGACAGCGGCACGCCGCATCACTCGGCGCCGTCCGTGCTCGACGACCTGCCCGTCGATCCCCAGCCCGGCGGCATCTCCATCGACGGCTCGCCGGTCGGTGAGGTCATGCACCTCGGGGCTGCACTCGACCTGGTGCTCGATCCGACGAGCTTCCCCGTCGCGCGTGGTGAGACCGGTGAGCCGGTCGTGCGCGGGTGGACGCGTCCGAAGAACGCCGAGCCCGACGTCGATTTCGCCGTGCTGGTCTGCGACATCTCGCCGCCGGTGGTGATGAACCTCGCGCTCTTCGGGTGGGCGCCGACCGTCCAGCTCACCACCTATGTCCGACGACATCCCGCGCCGGGTTGGCTGCGGTTCGCGGCGTCGAGTACCGAGGTAGGACCCGGAATGTTCGAGGAGGACCACCTCGTGGTGGACTCGACGGGCACCGTGGTCGCGCAGTCGCGTCAGCTCGCGCTGATCCCGCAGCGGCAGAGCTGATACGAACCCGGCTGACCCGAATTCCGCTGACCACAGATGTCACGGCTGAGAAGAAAGGCACCACGACGTGAGTGAACGGATCGCCGTCATCGGCGGCGGCAAGATCGGCGAGGCGCTCCTTGCCGGACTCATCGCAGCGGGTCACCAGCCCAAGAACCTGGCCGTGGCCGAGCCCAACGAGGGACGCGCCCGCGAGCTCTCCGAGGAGTACGGCGTACTGGTCACCGATATCCCCACCGCGGTCGAGGGCTCCCAATACGTCTTCATCGCGGTGAAACCCGACATCGTCGACGCCGTGCTGCGCCAACTCGCGCGGGTCGACGACGACGGCGAATCCGAGCGCGTCACCATCAGCCTCGCGGCGGGAGTGCCGATCGCCCGCTACGAGAACGCGCTGCCCGCAGGCGTGCCGGTCGTGCGGGTCATGCCGAATACGCCGATGCTCGTGAACGAAGCGATGTCGGCGGTCGCGCCGGGGCGCCACGTCGACCCAGAGCAGCTCACCGCGGTCGTCGGGCTGCTCGAGAGCGTCGGCAAGGTCATCGTCGTCCCGGAGAAGCAGATGGATGCGGTCACCGCGATCTCGGGCTCCGGACCCGCCTACGTGTTCCTCCTCGCCGAATCGATGATCGACGCAGGCGTTGCGCTCGGCCTCACCCGCGCGCAGGCGAGCGAATTGGCAGTGCAGACGATCCGCGGGTCGGGGATCCTGATGAGCGACTCCGGGGTCTCTCCGGTCGACCTGCGCGCAGCCGTGACATCGCCCGGTGGAACCACCGCGGCCGCGATCCGCGTGCTCGAGGAAAACGGTGCGCGAGCAGCGATGTATCGGGCCACGGAGGCGTGTGCGCAAGCCAGTGCGCGCGCGGGACGTCGACCCGACGTTGAGGGTTTGGGAGGCTGAACAGCCGACCACGTCGGGTGTCGGCTCCCAATATTTGGGGCTTCTACCGGCCAAAACCCCAGCATGTTGTGGTCGAGGGCCAGAAATGCCGCCGATCCAGGCCACTTACGTCGCTTTTTTCACATCTGCCACGCTAAGCTGCTTTAAGCACGTGCGTGTCTGGTGTCCGCCGGAGGGGAAGCCGGCGGCCGCGACGCGTGCTCCGGAGGTATGAGTAACTCATGGCAGCAGAGACTCCTGGTGACAGGTCAGGTGCGGTCAGCAACGCGGCTTCAGGGTCGCAGTTCTTGACCGTGGCCGAGGTCGCATCGTTGATGCGCGTCTCGAAGATGACCGTTTATCGCCTCGTCCACAGTGGGGAACTCCCCGCCGTGCGCGTGGGTCGTTCCTTCCGTGTGCACGCCAAGGCTGTGCATGACTACCTGGAGACGTCCTACTTCGACGCCGGTTAGTCCGACCGCGAACTACGAGGCAACTCCTGCCGAACGCGCGCAGCGCGCCGTCGGCAGGAGTTGTGGTGTTCACCAGAGGTCCCCTGATTTTTCTCTTTGCGACCTCGACCGGTAGTGTTGATGATCGCGTAGCTGATCTCGCCGCAAGGTTCCGGCGGGCAGGCCTCACCACCCAAGTGTGAGTGTCGACGACAGCGTGCCGTGAAACCGCGTGAGACCGTGTGAGTAAGGAAGTGCCCCGATGGGTTCAGTGATCAAGAAGCGCCGCAAGCGCATGTCGAAGAAGAAGCACCGCAAGCTTCTGCGTCGTACCCGCGTGCAGCGTCGCAAACTCGGTAAGTGAGCGCTCGCGCCGAGTAAGTCGGCGCGGATTCGCTCCACCGATACGTTCGCGGTCATCTCGACCGCGCGCCAAAAGAACCCGCCTGAGTGCGGGTTCTTTTTCGTCGGGCTAGCCTTGCGTTCATGCCCGATGGTTCTCAATCCGACGTCCAACAGGTTCCGCGCACGGTGCTGGTCACCGGGGCGTCGACCTTTCTCGGTGGATACCTCGTCGCCGCACTGGCGGCCAATCCCGACGTCGAGCGGGTCCTCGCAGTCGACTCACGGGTGCCGCGCAAGGACCTGATGCGGCGAATGGGGCGCGCAGAGTTCCTGCGCCTCGACATCCGCAGGCCCGCGATAGCGAAGGCGATCTCGCACTACGAGGTCGACACCGTTGTGCACGCCGCGACGTCGATCATGGAGACCGCTCCGCACTCCGCGGCCATCAAGGAGTTCAATCTCCTCGGCGCGATGCAGGTGTGCGGTGCGTGTCAGCGAAGCCCCTCGGTCAAACGGCTCATCCTGCGTTCGACGGCGATGGTCTACGGTGCGAGCCCCCGCGACCCCGCCTACTTCACCGAGGAGACGCCCGCTAAGCGTGAACCCCGTCGCGGCTACGGACGCGACATGCTCGACGTCGAGGGGTACGTGCGCGGACTCGCGCGACGACGCCAGGACATCGACGTGACGACGATGCGACTGCAGGCCATGCTCGGTCCTCGAATCAACACCAGGATGAGTTCCTATCTTTCGCTCCCGGTGGTTCCGACTGTCATCGGCTATCAACCACGTCTGCAATTTCTGCATGAAGAGGACGCACTCGCAGCAATGGAACACGTGACGCTGCGTGGGCGGCCGGGAACTTTCAACATCGCAGGCGACGGAGTGGTGACGTTGACGCAGGCCATTCGACGCGTCGGACACGTGGAACTGCCCGTGGTGAGCGGTCTGCTCGCGCCGATCACCGGGGTGATGCAGAATCTTCGCTCAGCTCGTCTGCGGTCGTCGCAGACCGAATTCCTTACGTACGGAAGGGTTCTCGACACAACGAGGATGCGCACCGAGCTCGGATTCGCGCCCCGGTACTCAACGTCGGAGACGCTCGACGACTTCGTCGACCGCAGTGGTGTGACTCCTGTGATCGCGCCGGATACGTGGCGAAAAGCGGAACGACAAGTCGTATCGGCGGCGCATCGGCTTGCCTGAACAATTCGCGCACAAATCGCACAGACTGTCTGTTTTTGGCGTCAATTTGAATCCCCAATTTGACGCATTCAATGACAATGCAAATACGGCGGCGGAACGTGCACTATCAGGGACGAACCCGTAAACTCGGGCGTCAGGCCCGGTGCGTCGACGCAGCGACACCAGGCACCCCCCTCCCGTTCTTCTGCGTCATACCCGTTGGGGGTGGAACGCCTTGTCGAATCACGTGACGTCTTCTGGTGATGCACGGACGGCAAAGGTGATCCAGTTGTACGCAAGCTCCGGTGTGGGCAACTCCAGGGCGGGCCTCGAAGCGTCTCGTCGCGATCAGCCGGGAGTCACGCGCGATGGCGGCCGCGGTCGCCACCCGAGCCAGCAGGCAACGGCGCCGTCGAGTATCGGCCACCCCAATACCGACGGCTTCGGCCGGCCGCCCGCTGCGGTCACCCCCATCAACGACGACGTCGCGCTCGAGACCGACGCCCTCGGCGTCGAGCAGCGTGGACCTGCGCGCAGCCCGTTGTTCAGTCTCGGTGGTATCCGTGGTGCAGTTGCTGATTCACTTACTGCCACAGCGGGTTTCATTCGTGAGCGGATGACCGGCGACTACGAGATCGACGACTTCGGCTTCGACCCGCACTTCACCGAGTCGGTCTGGTTCCCCGCGATCCGCCAGGTGTACGAGAAGTGGTTCCGTGTCGAGGTGACCGGTGTGGAGAACCTGCCGCTCACAGGTGGCGCTCTGCTCGTCGCCAACCATGCCGGTGCGTTGCCCATCGACGCGCTGATGACCAGCCTCGCCTTGCACGACAATCACCCAACCGGTCGGCATCTGCGAATCCTCGCCGCCGACATGGCTTTTGACACACCAGCGGTCAGCGAGGTGGCCCGCCGTATCGGCGCGACCCTCGCATGCACCAACGACGCCGACCGCCTGTTGCGAGCGGGCGAACTCACCGCGGTGTGGCCCGAGGGCTACAAGGGGATCGGAAAGCTCTACAAGGATCGGTACAAGCTCGCGCGATTCGGTCGCGGAGGCTTCGTGACGACGGCGCTGCGCAACGCCAGCCCGATCATCCCGGTGTCGATCGTCGGGTCGGAGGAGATCTACCCGATGCTCGCCGACCTCAAGCCGATCGCCCGCATCCTCGGGCTGCCGTACCTGCCCATCACGCCGACGTTCCCACTGCTCGGACCGCTGGGTCTGGTGCCGCTGCCGTCGAAGTGGCATATCCACTTCGGCCGTCCCATCGAGACGGGCGGCTACGACGAGTCGTCCGCCGACGACCCCATGGTTGTCTTCGACCTCACCGACCATGTCCGCGAAGAGATTCAGCAGACACTGTTCCGCATGCTCAGCCGTCGGGGGAGCGTGTACTTCGGCTGAGTGGCAGCGAGCGGTGGGCGATACTCTCAGGGCGTGAGTTTCGACGCCGACTTGGGCCCCATCAATTTCATTGTCGTGAGTTTTCCGTCGGCGCCCGTGCCGTCGGCCGGCTTCGCGGTGCTGACCGACCTGGTTGCTGCGGGTCGGGTCAACGTTCTCGACACGGAGTTCGTCAGCCGCGACGCCGACGGCAAGGTGCAGCGACTCGACGCCGCGAGCGTCGGCCTCGACGAATTCTCGGGTGCCGACTCGCACCTGATCGATGACGACGACGTCGCTGCTGCCGCGGAATCGCTCGCCGCAGGCGAGGTCGCCGCCATCGTGGTCTACGAGGAGCTATCGTTCCTCCCCGTCATCGGCGCGTGGGGTGCCGACGGCGGAACCGTGCTCACCGAGGGGCCGGTCCTCGTCGACGACCTGATCGACGCTCTCGACGCCACTGACGCTCTCGAAGGGAACTGATCATGAGCCTGATTCGCACAGCGGGCCGCGCGGCCGTCGCCAGCTCGGTGCACGGCCGGGTGCAGCGTCGGCAACAGGACAGGTGGGCCGCGCAGGCAGCATCGCAGCAGGCGCACGCCGCGCAGCAGCCGGTTGCGCAGCCTGTTGCCCCACAGCCGGTTGCCCAGCCTGTTGCTGCGCCGGCCGCTCAGCCGGTTGCCGCAGATCCGAAGTCGCAACTCATGAATGCGCTCACGTCGCTGCGGTCGGCGGGCGTCGTCACCGATACCGAGTTCGCCGAGATCTCGTCGCGCATCTTCTCCTGACGAGGCTCTGGCGGCTGCGACGGGCTTGTCCCGTCCGGACTTGTTCTCGCTTGGCCGGACCCAGGGCAGGGAGCCGCGTCACAGCGTCGGCGTATTGTGCGGTAGAACGTTACAACGAGTGTTGGAACATCGCACGAGAGGAAGCCGATGCGGGCAGTGGTGTGTCACGAGGGCAAGCTGAGTGTCGAGGAGATCGAGAAGCCGCAGCCAGGTCCAGGTCAGGTGTTGTTGAAGGTGCGGCGCACCGGGATCTGCGGCTCTGATCTGCACGCGCGCACGCACGGTGACGACACCGCCGATGTCACCGCCGAGGTCGGCTACGACCGCTTCATGCGCTCGACAGATCACGTCGTGATGGGCCACGAATTCATCGGCGAGATCGCCGAGTACGGCCCCAAGTGCCGCAAGAAGTGGGCGCCGGGAACCCTGGTCGCCGCACTACCGATCATCAAGCACGGCGAGACCGAGCACCTCGTCGGACTCAGCGCCGACGCCCCCGGTGCCTACGCCGAGTACGTCGTCGTCTCCGAGGACATGACGATGCCCGTGCCCGACGGCGTGCCACTCGACCACGCCGCCCTGACCGAACCGCTGTCGGTTGCCGTGCACGCGGTCAACCGCGGTGACGTGAGCAAGCGCGACGTCGCGGTCGTGGTGGGCTGCGGACCTATTGGGCTGTCGGTGATCCTGGTTCTCAAGGCCAAGGGCGTCAAGACCGTCATCGCCTCCGACCTGTCGGCGGGTCGTCGAGATCTTGCCCGACGCTGCGGCGCCGACATCGTCGTCGACCCGACTGTCGACTCCCCGTGGGACATCGCCGCCAAGAAGGGCGAATACCTCACGCGCACAGGGCAATTGCTCGGCACCGCGTTCGACGCCATGCACATCCTGCGCCGCATCTACGGCCTGCCGTGGTGGAAGGCAATCGAACTCGGCGACAAGGTCGGCGCCACCCCGAAGGGGCCGGTCGTGTTCGAGTGCGTCGGCGTGCCGGGAATGATCGAGAACATCGTGTCGGGCGTGCCGCTGCGGACGCGCATCGTCGTGGTCGGCGTGTGCATGGAGTCCGACCGCTTCCGACCCGCGATGGCGATCAACAAAGAACTCGACCTGCGCTTTGTGATCTACTACGACCCCGCCGAGTTCCGCACCGCGCTGCACCTCATCGCCGACGGCAAGGTCGACGTGACGCCACTGGTCACCGGCATCATCGGATTCGACGCAGTCGCAGACGTTTTCGAGATCCTCGGCGGCGCGGAGCACCACGCGAAGGTGCTCATCGACCCGTCGAGCCCCGTCGCGGGGCTCTGAGGCCGGCGGGGCCGGCAGGCCGGCGGGAGGTTTCTAGGGGAAGGGTTTTTCCCCTAGTTTTGGCCGTCGAGCCCGCGGGTGGTTTCTAGGGGAAAGGTTCTTTCCTCGGGTTGTGGCGCACCGGCCGGCGGAAGTTTCTAGGGGAAAGGTTTTCTCCTCGGGTTTTGTACTCGTCCCCGCGAAGTTTGCGGGGGAGAGGTCAGGAAGTGCCGGAAAGATTCCTTCCCCTACTTTCTGCGGGCGGGGCGTCGACGGTGCGGCGCGCCGTTTCGACGGTGCGGCAGGCTGTTTCGGGAGCTGCTGGCCCGAAGTTTCTAGGGGAAAGGTTCTTTCCTCGGGTTTCGTACTCGTCCCCGCGAAGTTTCCGGGGGAGGTGTCAGGAAGTGCCGGAAAGATTGCTTCCCCTACTTTCGACGCCCCGGCTGGCAGGAGGTTTCTAGGGGAAGAATCCTTCCCCTACTTTCCGCCGGCGCGCGCCGAAACCCGAAGCCCGACGCCCGACGACCCCTCGGCGTCAGCCCTTGTTGCGCAGCAGCTTCACGGCGCCGGCGCTCGCGGCGCCCGCGGCCCCGACGACCAGTGCCGTCGACGCCCCGTACTTTGCGGCCTTGCGGGCGGTACGGAAGTCGTACATCTCCCAGCCGCGCACCTTTGCGACGTCGCGCAGGTCAGCGTCGGGATTGATCGCGACGGCGCGCCCGACCAGTGACAGCATCGGGACGTCGTTGTGTGAGTCCGAGTACGCGGTGCACCGCTTGAGGTTCAGTCCTTCGCGAATTGCCAACGCGCGCACGGCATGTGCCTTGCCCGGGCCGTGCAGGATGTCGCCGACGAGTCGTCCGGTGAACTTGCCGTCGACGCTCTCGGCGACGGTGCCGAGTGCACCGGTAAGGCCTAGGTGGTCAGCGATGGTCTGTGCCAGCTCGACCGGAGTCGCGGTGACCAGCCACACCTGCTGACCGGCGTCGAGATGGCGCTGAGCCAAAGCCCTTGTGCCAGGCCAGATCTTGTCGGCGATGTACTCGTCGTAGATCTCCTCGCCGAGTCTGGCGAGCTCGGCTGTCTCGCGACCGGCGATGAACGACAACGCCTTTTCCCGACCCTCTGCGACGTCTTGGGCGTTCTCTTTGCCCGTGATGCGGAACTTCGCCTGCGTCCACGCGAAGTCGAAGATGTCGGAGTACGAGAAGTACTTTCGCGCGGCGAGTCCGCGCGCGAAGTGCACGATCGACGCTCCCTGCACCAGCGTGTTGTCGACGTCGAAGAACGCCGCGGCGGTGAGGTCGACGTCGACGTCGGGTTCGGTTTCGCTCGGTGGCCGGGCGCGCAGCGAATCGACGGCCGCCTGCGCCGACGCCTCTCCCGCGAGGGCCTGTCGCAATTCCTGCGCGGTCTGCCGGAACCGTCCGGTGGCCGCGGTAGCTCGCTCGGAGATCCAGGTCGTGACCCGGCGGGATTCTTCGTCGTCGAACTCGTCGTCGGCATGGATCTCGTCGTCATCGTCGCCGACGGAACCGTCGACGTCGTCGGCGTGCGACTCCCAGTCCTCGCCACTGCGGACCGGCCGCGCCTCGGCATCTGCGGAATCGGACGCGCCCACGCCGCCCGAAGGGGCCTCGCTACCTGGCGTTCCGCCGTCTGAGGCGCCCTTGTGCGGAGTGTCGCCGACGTCGGACACCTCGGACCCGGAATCGGGAACCTCGCCGTTCGGCTCCTCGCCCTCAGAGGTCACGCCCACCCTCCACCTCTCACGAATGCACAACCACTCAACGAATGCCGCCTCGCTCAGGCCTGCTCACCAACAGAGTAGTCATGGTGTCAGACTGTTCTGGCACCAACGTCGAAGGAGTTCGTTCGATGTCCATCACGCTGCTAACCCGCGACGGCTGCTCGGCCTGCGAGGCCGCCCGCGCCGACCTGGATCGGATCTGCGGCGAGCTGTCCGTCGAGTTCGACATCGTCGACGTCGACGCCGCCGCGAACTCCGGCGACGTCGAGCTACGCGCCGAGTACGGCGACCGTCTGCCCGTCGTCCTGCTCGACGGCGAAGAGCACAGCTACTGGGAGGTCGACGAGCCGCGGTTGCGCGCCGACCTCGACGCCGCCAAGCGCTGAACGCCCGAGCGCGCGGCGAAACCCTGAACCCGCGAACTCCCCGAACTCCCGCCGCGGGTCGCGTGCCGAGCGTCGAAGGCCGCGTATTACGCTGATCCTTCGGTCGGGTTAGTCGAAAGTGAGTGTGCGCAATGGCTATCGGGTCGGCGTCTGATCGCATCCCCGAGCCGTCGGTGACGCGCCTGGCCACCTACCTCCACGTTCTGCGCTCCCTGGGGCAGCGGGGCATTCTGATCGCCTCCAGCGGCCAACTGGCGACCGCGGCGGGAGTCAACCCGGCCATCCTCCGCAAAGATCTGTCCCATGTCGGCGCCAACGGCGTACGCGGCGTCGGATACGACGTCGGACGCCTCACCGCCCGCATCGCGCTCGCACTGCACACCGACACCGTCCACACCGTCGTGCTCGTCGGCGCAGGCACCCTCGGTCGCCTACTCGTCGCGCACACAGCCACCGACCGCACCTTCCGGGTCGTCGCGATGTTCGACGACGATCCGGACGTCATAGGGACCGTCGTCGACGACGTGGTGGTCTCCCCGTGCGCCGGTCTCGCTTCTCTTGCGAACGATCCGTCGATCGGCCAGGTCGACATCGGGGTGATCGCCACCGGTCCTGACAAGGCACAACGCGCAGCTGACGCGTTGATCGCCGCGGGAATCCGGCAACTGCTGAACGTGACCGCCGCAACGTTGTCGACGGACTCCGATGTCGTCGTCAGACAGGTTGATCTAGCCTTGGAGTTGCAGGTGCTGACGTTCCACGCGTCACGCACCCCGTTGTCTGTCGGGGAAGATGGGCAGCAGGGCCATGTCGACCTGCCTGTGGACGTGCCGCTCAGGGCCAAGGGGCCCGGCGACGATCTGGCTGTTGACCAACTGCCGGGGGTCGGCGTCGCGGACGTGCCCAGAACAGACATACGGAGTGTGGGTCAAGGATGATGAGTGCGAGATCTGCGATGGAGACGGTGACGCGGTGAGTGTTCTGCTGTTCGGAATCAGCCATCGGAGCGCACCCGTCGACGTTCTGGAGCGACTCGCGGTCGCCGACCATGACCGGCCCAAGCTCGTCGACGACCTGCTGTCGTCGCGTGCGATCTCCGAGGCGATGCTCGTCTCCACCTGCAATCGCGTCGAGATCTACGCCGTCGTCGACGCATTCCACCCCGCACTCGAAGCCGTTGGTGACGTGCTCGGCGACCATTCCGGGCTTTCCATCAACGACCTCACCCGCCACGCGTACGTCCGCTACTCCGAGGCCGCCGTCGAGCATCTGTTCACCGTCGCCGCAGGCCTCGACTCGATCGTCGTCGGCGAGCAGCAGATCCTCGGTCAGATCCGCAACGCCTACCTCGACGCCGACGCCAACAAGACCACCGGCCGTACCCTGCACGAGCTCGCCCAGCACGCCCTGCGCGTCGGCAAGCGGGTGCACTCCGAGACCGGAATCGACCGCGCGGGGGCGTCGGTCGTGTCGGTTGCGCTGCATCGCGCCCAGCATCTGCTGCAGAAGGCGGCGCCAGAGATCGATCCCGAGCAGTCGCTGCGCAGAGCCGTAGTCATCGGCGCCGGCGCCATGGGGGGTCTTGCGACCGCCCAGTTGGCCCGTGAAGGCGTCCGCGAGCTTGTCGTGGTGAACCGGACCGTCGCCAACGCGGAGCACCTCGCAGGCAATATCGCGGCCAATCATCCCGGAGTCGCCGTGCGCGGCGTCGGATTCGACGATCTGCCTGCCGTAATGGCCTCCGCGGACGTCGTCGTCGCATGCACGGGTTCCATCGGGACCGTCGTCGGCGTCGGCGAGGTGCATTCGGCACTGGCCGCACGTACCGCTGTGCAGCCGCTGATCATCTGCGACCTGGGGCTGCCCCGCAACGTCGATCCCGCCGCGGCGCGCCTGCCCGGCGTCCACGTCATCGACATCGAGAGTCTGCGCGGCGATTCCGAGGCACAGGCCGCGCACGACGACACCGCCGCTGCCCGCTCGATCGTCGGCGGCGAGCTCTCCGACTACCTGACCCTGCAGCGTCAGGCCGAGGTCACGCCGACCGTCGCGGCGCTGCGTCAACGCGCAGCCGACGTCGTCGAGGCGGAGATTCTCCGGCTCGAGACCCGCCTGCCCGACCTCGAGGGCGCTCAGCGCGACGAGGTCGCCAAAACTGTTCGACGCGTCGTCGACAAACTGCTGCATGCCCCCACTGTCCGGGTCAAACAACTCGCGTCGACGCCCAACGGCGACCACTACGCCGAGGCGCTGCGTGAACTCTTCGAGCTCAAGCCGGGCGCTGCCGAGGCCGTCTCGGCGCCGGAGAGCGGTCTGGGCGACAAGCATGGCGTCGGCGAAACGTCGGCCGATCAGGGAGAGCGTTGAGCCCCATTCGCATCGGTACGCGAGGCTCGCTGCTCGCCCGTACCCAGTCTCAGACCATCGCCGACGCCCTGACCGCCAACGGGCATCCCGCAGAGCTGGTCATCATCAAGACGGCGGGTGACGCGTCGGCGGCCCCGGTCGCCGAGATCGGCGTCGGAGTGTTCACGACGGCCATCCGCAACGCGCTGCATGCGGGCGAAGTCGACGTCGCCGTCCACTCCTACAAGGACCTGCCGACAGCACCCGATCCGGGCCTGGTAGTCGCGGCCGTCCCGCCCCGGGAAGATCCACGAGATGCGCTGGTCAGCAGGGGTAACCTCGTACTCGGGGCGCTTCCTCCCGGCGCGACGATCGGCACGTCCTCCCCGCGAAGGGCGGCACAGCTTAAAGCATTGGGTCTCGGTTTGGAAATCCGCCCCCTAAGAGGCAACCTAGATTCTCGGTTGGGCAAAGTCGCCGGCGGCGAACTCGACGCAGTCGTTGTCGCCCGTGCCGGACTCGTCCGCATCGGCAGGGCCGAAGAGGTCACCGAAGCGTTCGATCCCGTGGTGCTGTTACCAGCACCGGCGCAGGGTGCACTGGCAGTTGAGTGCCGCTCCGACGATGCCGAACTGGTGAGAATTCTCGCCGAGTTGGACGACGAGGCCACCCGCGTGGCGGTCGACGCCGAGCGTGCGGTATTGGCGGCTCTCGAAGCCGGATGTACCGCACCGGTCGGTGCGATAGCCGAAGTGGTCGAGTCGATCGATGAGGACGGGCGCATCTTCGCCGAACTGTCGCTCCGTGCGGCGGTGGCGGCCGAGGACGGATCCGATGTGATCCGCGCTTCGGTGGTGGGTCCGGTCGACAACGCCACACAACTCGGACGAGGCCTCGCCGCCGAACTGCTGGATCTGGGAGCGGGCGAACTCGTCAACTCCTGAGCAGCAGAGAAGAACTGCAGCCCTCTCGACGAGGGCAGGAGAGTGCGAACGCATGAGCCGTACGAAGAAGGCCAATCCGGGTCGAATCCTCTTCGTGGGATCGGGTCCCGGCGATCCCGAACTGCTAACCGTGCGTGCGCGGACAGTGATCGCGAATGCGACGACCGCCTTCATCGATCCCGACGTTCCAGCAGCCGTCGTGGCGATGATCGGCTCCGCCCACCGGCAGGAGCTCGCGGAATCCGCGCGTAAGAGCACCAAGAACGACACGAAGAAGGCCGACGAGGCCACCGACGAGAACGAGTCCGACGACTCGGCGACCGCCGCGGACGACACCGTCGAGGAGCAGGACCAGATCGTCCATCCCGCACTCGGCGATCCCGCTGAGGTCGCTCGCACCCTCGTCGCCGCGGCGAAGGAGGGCGACGACGTCGTCCGCGTCGTCTCCGGTGATCCGCTGACGACCGATTCGGTGCTGTCCGAGGTCAACGCCGTCTCGCGCACCTCGGTCGCATTCGAGGTGCTGCCAGGACTGCCTGCGGCTTCCGTGGTCCCGAGCTACGCGGGCATGCCGCTGGGTTCGAGCCACACCGAGGCCGACGTCCGCGCCGAAGGCGTCGACTGGGCCGCGCTCGCCGCAGCACCGGGACCGCTGGTGCTGCACGCGACGTCGGGCCATCTGGCCGAGACCGCGAGCGCACTGACCGAGCACGGTCTCGCCCCACAGACGCCCGTCGCGATCACGATCAACGGCACCACCTGCGCACAGCGCACCATCGAGGCGACGCTGGCCACGCTCAACGAGCAGGGCAACGCGCTGAGCGGACCGCTGATCCTCACGATCGGCAAGGTCGTCAGCCAGCGCGGCAAGCTCTCCTGGTGGGAGTCGCGCGCACTCTACGGCTGGACCGTGCTGGTGCCCCGCACCAAGGACCAGGCAGGCGACATGAGCGAACGCCTCGTCAGCCACGGCGCTGTGCCCAAGGAAGTGCCGACCATCGCGGTCGAGCCGCCCCGCAGCCCTGCTCAGATGGAGCGCGCCGTCAAGGGACTCGTCGACGGTCGCTACCAGTGGGTCGTGTTCACCTCGACCAACGCGGTGCGTGCCGTGTGGGAGAAGTTCGCCGAGTTCGGACTCGACGCCCGCGCGTTCTCCGGGGTGAAGATCGCCTGCGTCGGCGAAGCGACGGCCGAGAAGGTCCGGACCTTCGGCATCAACCCCGAGTTGGTTCCGTCCGGCGAGCAGTCGAGCCTCGGACTCCTCGAAGACTTCCCGCCGTACGACGACGTCTTCGACCCGGTCGACCGAATCCTGTTGCCACGCGCCGACATTGCCACCGAGACCCTCTCGGAGGGTCTGCGCGATCGCGGTTGGGAGATCGACGACGTCACCGCGTACCGCACCGTGCGGGCAGCACCGCCGCCCGCCGAGACGCGCGAGATGATCAAGACCGGCGGATTCGACGCCGTCTGCTTCACCTCGAGCTCGACGGTCCGCAACCTGGTCGGCATCGCCGGAAAGCCGCACGCGCGCACCATCGTTGCGTGCATCGGCCCCAAGACTGCCGAGACCGCAACCGAATTCGGACTGCGCGTCGACGTTCAGCCGGAGTCGGCGTCGGTGACCGAACTGGTCGACGCCCTCGCCGAGCACGCCGCTCGCCTGCGGGCCGAGGGCGCGTTGCCTCCTCCGCGCAAGAAGTCGCGGCGGTCGCGGTCGTAGAGGTGGGGCGTATGGCACCGGTTATTCGTCCCCGCAGGTTGCGCACCACACCGGCGATGCGTCGGTTGGTCGCGCAAAACGCGCTGCGCCCAGCCGATCTCGTGCTGCCGATGTTCGTCGCCGACGGCATCGACGATCCGCGTCCGATCGGATCGATGCCCGGCGTCGTGCAGCACACGCTCGACTCGCTGCGTAAAGCGGCCGACGAAGCCGTGCGCGCGGGCGTCGGCGGGCTGATGCTCTTCGGTGTTCCCAAGGCCGAGGACAAGGACGCGATAGGGTCCGGCGCTGATGATCCGGACGGCATCCTCAATCGCGGATTGCGTGTTCTCGCAGACGATCTCGGTGATTCGACCGTGCTGATGGCCGACACCTGCCTCGACGAGTTCACCGACCACGGGCACTGCGGCGTGCTGTCCGACGACGGCCGAGTCGACAACGATGCGACGCTCGAGCGCTACGTGTCGATGTCGCTCGCGCAGGCTCGTGCCGGTGCGCACCTTCTGGGTCCGTCGGGGATGATGGACGGCCAGGTCGCCGAGATTCGTGCCGCGCTCGACGCCGAAGGTCTCACCGACACAGGCATTCTCGCGTACTCGGCGAAGTATGCGTCCGCGTTCTACGGCCCGTTCCGCGAGGCTGTCGGCTCGTCGCTGCAGGGCGATCGTCGTACCTACCAACAGGATTCGGCCAACCGCACCGAGGCGCTCCGCGAAGTGCACCTCGACCTCGACGAGGGCGCCGACATCGTGATGGTCAAGCCCGCCATGAGCTACCTCGACATCGTCCGCGACGTCGCCGAGATCTCCGACGTTCCCGTCGCGGCCTACCAGATCTCGGGCGAGTACTCGATGATCACCGCCGCCGCCGAGCGCGGCTGGATCGACCGCGACGCCGCCATCCTCGAGTCACTGACCTCGATCAAACGCGCAGGCGCCTCGATCATCCTGACGTACTGGGCGACCGAGGTCGCCGCCAAGCTGGCCTAGGCCGCTTTACCGCTGGTCGCGCGGCGCGCGCTTTCTCGCTGGTCGAGCGGGCCCGAGCGCAGCGAGGACCCGAGTCGAGACCACCCCACTCGCTGGTAATGCGGGGCTGCCTCAACCGCTTGTCGAGCGGGCCCGAGCGGAGCGAGGACCCGAGTCGAGACCACTTCGCACCGCCGCTGGCCGCCTTCTCGCTGGTCGGGCGGTCCGGCATTTCCCGCTGGTCGAGCGGGCCCGAGCGCAGCGAGGACCCGAGTCGAGACCACTTCGCGCAGCCGTCGGGTACCGGCGACCGTGGTGGTCCCGCTGCGTACACGATCGTGACGTCAGCGGGTGGCGATCGAAATTATTGTCGTGGCCTCGCGCTGGCGTCCGAGTTGTGTACGTGGCCGCGCTCAGCAGGTCCTCGTCGCGCCTTCCCGCTGGCCGTGCGAGACCCGCACCGCTAGTCGGGCGAGGCCGCCTTTCCCGCTGGTCGAGCGGGCCCGAGCGGAGCGAGGTCCCGAGTCGAGACCACACGCGCCGGCCGCCGGGCCCGTCCCCGCTGGCTGGACGGCGCGGCCACAACCGCTGGTCGAGCGGGCCCGAGCGCAGCGAGGTCCCGAGTCGAGACCACTTCGCGCAGCCGTCGGGTATCGGCGGCCGTGGTGGTCCGGCGTGCGTACACAATCGTGACGTCAGCGGGTGGCGATCGAAATTATTGTCGTGGCCTCGCGCTGGCGTCCGAGTTGTGTACGTAGCCGCGCTCCGCAGGTCCTCATCGCGCACCAAGCTGCGTTCATTACGCTGGAGCTATGTCGCATTTTCTCGATCCGCGTCGCGACCCCGCGTCCGCGCAGCCCGACGGGCAGAACAAGCGCCCGAAGCTGCCCGACTCGGTGGCGATCGCGTGTGAGCTGTGGATTGTCGTGGTCATCGCCAGGATAGTCACGGCCGTCGCGCAGTATCCGACCCTGCGCGACATGATGAACCAGCGAGCCTCCGACCTCCCCGCCGATACCCCGCGCGCAGAGGTAGACCTCATGACGTCCTCGGGCTTCCTGATCGCGATTACGGTGATCACCGCGGTTGTCCTGTCCGCGATCTCGTTGACCTTCGTCTGGTTTGTGCGCAAGGGATACAACTGGGCGCGGGTCCTGCTCGGTGCGATGGGGGTTTTCGTCCTCATCGACATGGCCTTCTCGCTGATCGGGGGCGTCGATCCCTGGTGGACCGGTATTCCGCTGACCATCGGTGGCATCGCTGCGCTGGGCGCGACCATCCTCCTCCTGAGACGTGAGTCGGACGCCTACTGCCGCGCGATGGCCGACTACCGCCGACCGCAGACCACGCCGCTCGGGTACCCCGCGCCTCCCGCGTACCCACCTCAGTACCCGCAGGCCCCGCCGTACCAGCAGACACCGCCGTACCAGCAGACTCCGACGTACCCTCAGGCTCCGCCCTACCAGCAGACACCGCCGTACCCGCAGGCCGCGCCTCCGTCGTACGGACAAGCACCCGACCAGCCTCCGGTAGGCGGCCAGTATCCCGACAACGCCAACTATCCCCAGAACTCGCCGACGTCCTGGGAAGAAGAGGCGCGACTCCGGGGCTGGCAGCCGCCGACGACCAGCGAGGCGGCATCACCCCAGAGCAGGTCACCCCAAAACGCAACACCCCAGACCGGATCGCTGCAGAAAGATCCGAATACAGTCGGCACGCCGTCGGGAACGGGCCACGGCGACTACGCTTCCGAAGAGGGGGACCGATCCGTCGAGGCGCGTCTCCACAGCCACGAGAACGAGTCGACGCCGCACAGCGAGCCGTCGACAGACAGAAAGCAAAGCAGTGACCCTTCCTGACGCAAGTAAACGCCCGAAGATGGTGACCTGGGCGTATCGATGCTGGATAGCGTCCGGCGTTCTGTTGGGACTGCTCGGTGTCGTCTACATCCTGGCAGGCATTTTCGCCGACGGCCCGACGCTGCTTCCGATCGGGATCGGGATCATCGTGATCGCGGTCGGCGTGGCGTACGTGCTGCTCGGCAGCAAGGCCTACGTCGGGGATGCTCGTTGGCGCTCCTCGTTGGCGGCGCTGACGCTGGTCGTGGTGATCATGCTGGTGTTCCTCAGTTTCGGCGATCCTGCCCTGGCGTTCACGCTGCTCGCAGCAGTCATCGGACTCTTGGGATCGTTGTTCGCCTACCGGCCGGAAGCCGACGCGTGGTTCAACGCCGGCAGCCCACCCGAGTGCCCGGAGAAGTCGACGTCGGGCAAGGGTAAGTCGGGCGGCAAGGGTCGCGTCGCGAACGGCAAGAGCAGGCCGGGCGGTAATACACGCCCCGCCGAGAACCGATCGGGCGCCAACGGCGCCGCCTCCGCGCGGAACAAGCAGGACCGGAAACGGGACAGAGCGTGAGCTCTGCCGCTGACGATCCCGCCGATGGCAGCGCAGAACCCGCAGAGTCAGCGGATAGCAGCGTCGAGCCTGAAGGCGATGTCGGTAGCGAGGAATCGACCGACGGCAACAAAGCCCCCACCGACGAGTCCGAAGAAGCCGCACAACCCGAACAGACCGCAGATCTCGCCGACCCCGAGGAACCCGCCGAGCCCGAGGACCCCGCAAACCCGATCCCGGCGCCCGAGGATCGTGGCGAGACGTTGTTCGTCGAGCAGGGCGGAAGTTGGTGGGTCGTGGCGATCGGTCCGGTGCTCGCGGGTGCCGTGCTCGCGATGGACATCGCAGGCCCCGGCCGCGTGCACTGGCTGTGGATTTCGGTCCTCGGAGCGATCATCACGCTGTTCTCGATCGTCCAGGTGTATGCGGCGCGCCGTCACGTCGGCGTCGAACTGACCGAGACCACGCTGCAGCAGGGGACACTGCTGATGGCGCTCGCCGACATCGAGAAGATCTACCCGGCCAACAATGGCGCCGAACACGAGAAGTGGGAGAGCGCTCCGGCGCTCGGAGAACTCGCGGGTGTTCCGCGACGGCGCAAGGGCGTCGGCGTGAAGCTCGTCGACGGCAAGCTCGCCCAGGCGTGGGCCCGCGACGTCGAACGATTCCGGCAGGAACTCACCGAGGCGCACCTCGCGGTGCAACTCGGTGTGTCCCCGCGGGGGCCGAGCAGCTAACCCAGCCCCCGACCACTCAGTGGTTGTCGATCATCGGCGCGCCCATGAGTTCCTCGGGGATGCCGAATGCGTCGACGAGCGTCGCCGCGTGGGGACGAAGGTCTTGGCAGAGTTCATTGACGCCGCGTCGAATCGCCTTGGCGCGCTCCACGGAGATGTGGCGATGCATCATGAACCAGCCGAGGTCGGCCTCGAGGGCCGAGTAGACGAACAGATCGCACACCTTGCCGAGTACCTCGGCCGCGGCGCGTGAATCGCAGTCGTTGATGGCTTGTACGAACGCCTCCAGCACGATCCGCTCGGTGCGAGCCTGCCCGACCTTGAGCAGATGGTCCTGCGCGTTGTTGAACACCTCGAACGCATCGTTGTCGTCGTTGGTAGCTCGACGCAGACGCTGCGCGCAGGTGCGCACCAGATGGTCCTCGCGGTTGCGGAAGAGTCGAAGCTGAGTACCACGGTTGGTCAGCGCCGACTTCTCGGTGTCTTCGTCCGAACTCTCCAGGAGTGTCTGAACCACTTGTCGCGCAGCGGTTTTCTCGACGACGACGTCGCGCGCCATCGACGCGATGAACCGCACCCAACCGCCTGCCGACAGGCCTTGGACGTCGTCGGCGTAGGCCGAAAGCACTTCCTTGGCGATGAGCTGGGTGAGCACGGTGTTGTCGCCCTCGAACGTGGTGAAGACGTCGATGTCGCCGCGGATGATCGAGATCTGGTTCTCGTCGAGATAGCCTGCGCCGCCGCATGCTTCGCGAGCGACATTGATCGCGTGAGATGCGTGCCATGTCGCGTACGCCTTGAGTCCTGCGGCGTTGGCTTCGAGCTCGCGCTGGCGACCCGCCTTGGAATCGTCGGCAGAGCCGTCGGGCGATTCGGCCGGGGTGTCGGACTGCACCTCGTGAAGTTCTTCGGTGAGCTCGTTCTGTGCGAATGCGATGGCGTACGACTTCGCGATGAGCGGCAGCAGCTTTCGCTGGTGACCGAGATAGTCGAGGATGACGATCTCTTCCTCGTCGCCCGGGGCGTCGAATTGCCTGCGCACCAAGCCATATCGTGTGGCGATCGCCAACGCCTTACGCGACGCGGCTCCGGCGGTGGCCGCAACCGTGATCCGACCGCGGATGAGTGTGCCGAGCATGGTGAAGAAGCGTCGGTTGGGGTTCTCGATCGGCGACGAGTACGTGCCGTCGTCCTCGACGTCGGCATAGCGGTTGAGGAGGTTGTCCTTCGGTATGCGCACCTCGTCGAACATGATGCGTCCGTTGTCGACGCCGGGCAGTCCGCCCTTGTAGCCGCAGTCGCTCGTCGTCACACCGGGAAGGTCGTTGCCGTCGGCGTCGCGGATCGGCACCACAAAGCAGTGCACGCCATAGCTTTCCGGCTCCTGGCCGGGACCGGCAGTGATCAACTGCGCGAAAACCGATGCCATGCGGGCGTGTTCGGCAGCGCCGCCGATGTAATCCTTGCGGGCCGACGGTGTCGGCGAGTGGATCACGAATTCCTTGGTGGCTGCGTCGTACGTCGCGGTCGTCTCGAGTTCCTGCACGTTGGAACCGTGCCCGGTCTCGGTCATGGCGAAGCAGCCGAGGAGGTCGAGGCTGATGGTGTCGGCGACGTACTTCTCGTGATGCCTTGCGGTGCCGAGGTTTTCGACGGCGCCGCCGAACAGTCCCCACTGCACTCCCGCCTTGACCATCAGGGACAGGTCGGCGTAGCCGAGCATCTCGATCGCGGTGATCGACGCCCCGACGTCGCCTGTGCCGCCGTGGTCGGCGCCGAATCCGGCAGCCGCGAATCCTTCGTCGGACAGTTCGCGCATCTCCTCGAGGATGCGCGCACGCGCCTGTTCGAGAGTTCGCGACGGATCGGGAAGCAGGTCGGCGCGGTTGGCGCGTCGTCGAACTTCATCTCGGGTGGCTCGCCAGCGTCCGTCGAGTACGTAGCGCAGGTTGTCGACGAGCAGACCGCGTTCGGCTTCGGACAGTTCGCTGGTGTCGGCGACTGCCGTGTCGATGCTGGGGTCGTCGTCGGTTGCTGGCGTCGAGGGACTCTCGGTTGGGGTCGACATGAGCTCTACGTTACGGATCGATTCCGACCGTGGGGGTCGATACCCGCGAGGACAGGCTTATGACGCGCGATGAACACCGACGGCCCGGTGCTTTCCGCCTGCGAAACCGTCGACGGCAGCATGTTTGCCCGGCGCCGCGTGAGCGCTCGAATGCTGGCCGAACGGCAACAGCGGGGCGACCGCGTCGGACACCTGCTTGCTGACATCGGCGACCTGCGTCCGGAGCGTCGAGAACGGGTCTGTCGGGGCCGGACGCGTTGCCGGCTTGGCGTGAGCAACCTGTGGCGCGGCGGAGTTCGGTGCCGTCGAGGGAGCCACGCGCTCGTCGTAGCCCTGGGTGGCACGCGTGCTGCTCATCGTGACCTGGCTGCGTACCTCGACACGAGGTTGACTCGACGCCGACTTTGGCTGCGCGCCAAACGATTCCGCGATTTGATCGAGGAAATCCTGTCCGGACTCCAGCGTGACCCCGAATGCCTTCTGCAGGCCCTCGATGTTGATCGCGATGTTCTCGTTGATCTGCTTGCCGACCGCGTCCATGTTCTTGTAGAACTCCGCGGTGCTCTCGCGCAGAGCCTCCGGTGTGGTCGCGGCGCGGGCGTCGGCGAGCAATTGCTGCTGGACCTTCGGGTCCTGCCCATTGCGCACCTCGATGTAGTCGAGGCGTGACTTCTCGTCGTAGTCGGGTCGGTTGTACACCCAGTTGTGCTCGGTCTGTGGTTGCCCGAAATCGAAGAACGAGTAGTAGTTGCCGAACAGATACTGTTTCGGCAGCGAATCCGGCGCGCCCTTGATCCCGCCGAGCTGGCAGGGGAGGCAGTACGTGCCCTCGACGTTGGGGTTCAGACCGATCCACGACGCCTTGCCCAGGCGATTGAGTGCCTTGAGCCACTGGTCGGCGGTGGGCGCGGGTCGATAGCCGGTCGGGTCCTGCGTCAGCGTTTCCCAGATTGCCTTCTGCGGTCCCCACGGGTCGAGCTTGTAGTACTTGCCGGACCAATCCGGCTGGATCTCGACAACCTTGCCCTCGGGAGTGGTGTAGGTCTCGTGGTTGGGATCGATGGTGTTGCGGATCTCCGGGAAGCGATAACCCAACACCAACTGCCAGGTGGGCACCTGCCCGTACTGGTCGAAGTAGAAGACGTCCGAACACGGACCGGGGATGCCGGTGCAGTTCTCCGTCATGGGCGCGTTGGCGGCCATGGTGATCCACCACTGTTCGAAATTCGCCTGTGCGACAAGCGGAATCGGCACCATCATCAGGGTGGTGCCTTCGAGCTTCTGCTTGTCCTGCTGGTCGAACCCGATGACGTTGGTCGGGATGTAGAGCCACCAGTTACTGGAATTCTCGAGCGCTTCACTCGTCTTGTTCATGCCCTCGTACTCGACGGCAGGCATGTTGGCGATCGTCTGAAGGAGGTTCGTCGGAATGTTCGCCACGGAGTTCCCGGCGAGCCGCACGCCGTTGTCGGCGGTCACAGTCGGCACCTGAACGTCGGGGGGAGTGGGCGTATGCGACGCCAACGCCGAGACGACGCCGACTCCGACAAGTGCAGCCCCCAACGCGGTGACCGGTCGCGACCCGCCGGTCCGTCGAGACATGCTTGTGGCGTCGACGTCGGTTTTCATCAGATGCGTCCCCCCATGGAACTCCGTCTGGCTTTGAGTAGCGATTGACTGTTGTCGTGTTGTGCCCTGCCTGGCGTGAGCATCCGCGACGTTGCGACCCCCGATGCCACCTCCTTCCGGGGGTGGCGTGCACACGAGTGTGGTCCATATCGTAGGAGCACGTCAACGTCGCGGGCCTCACCCCGCGTGTCATCGATGCCAAGCAGGGAGAACACTGTGTCGTCACAGACAACCGATGTCGCTGTCACCGCGCAACTCGACGCCGAATTCGGGCGCATCGACTCCGGGACCGCCAATCGCTCGGAAATGACGCCCCTTCGCTTCCTGCAGCGCTCGGTCGAGGTGTTCGGCGATCGCACCGCCATCCGTTACGGGGCGCGTTCGGCGACCTACTCGGAGTTCGGCGACGAGGTGCAGCGCCTTGCCCGGGTCCTCGAGTCGACGATCAGGCCAGGTGAGCGGATCGCCTACCTGGCACCCAACGTGCCCGAGTTGCTCGTCGCGCACTTCGCGGTGCCGCTCGCAGGCGGAGTTCTCGTCGCACTCAACTCACGCCTTGCAGGCCCCGAACTCGTCTACATCCTCAATCACGCCGGCGTCACCACACTGTTCTTCGACGCCGAGTTCCGACACACCGTCGCTTCCATCGCCGACGAAGTTCCTGACGTGACGTCGTACGTCGAGATCACCGACCTCGAGTTCGGTCCAACGCCGAGCGACGTCGAATCGTCGGGCATCAGTGGACTTCGCTCGTACGCTGACTTTCTCGCAGGCGCCGAGGAGCTTGATTCGACGCCGCTCCCGTGGACTGTCGACGACGAAGACCGTGTCATCAGCATCAACTACACGTCGGGGACGACGGGCAAGCCCAAGGGTGTGATGTACACGCATCGGGGCGCCTACCTCAACTCGCTGGGCGAAATGCACCACAACCAATTCACCGGCAGCACAAGGTATTTGTGGACGCTCCCCATGTTCCACTGCAACGGCTGGTGCACGCCCTGGGCGGTCACCGCTGCGTCGGCGATGCACGTGTGTCTACGTCTGGTGCGCGCAGACGCGGTGTGGGACGCCATCGATGACCTCGGAGTCACGAATCTGTGCGGTGCGCCAACGGTTCTCATCACGATCGCCGGATCGCCACGCGCGCATCGCCTCGACGCGCCGCTCCGGATCACCACGGCGGGCGCACCGCCGTCTCCGACGGTGATCGCAGCGCTTGCGGCGCTCGACATCGGTGTCGTCCACGTATACGGCCTCACCGAAAGCTATGGCCCGTACACGATCTGCGAGTACCAGGAAGCCTGGGACGATCTCGACCCCGCCGACAGGGCCGCGAAACTATCGCTGCAGGGTGTCGGAATGGTTCAGGCAGAACCCGCGCGTGTCGTCGAGCGCGGCGTCGTGCCACTTGTCGACGTGCCCGCCGACGGCTCGACGATCGGTGAGATCGTGTTGCGCGGCAACAACATCATGGCCGGGTACTTCAAAGATCCCGACGCGACTCGACAAGCGTTCGAGGGTGGATGGTTTCACACCGGCGACCTCGGCGTCATGCACCCGGACGGCTACATTCAGCTCCGCGATCGAGCCAAGGACATCATCATCTCGGGCGGCGAGAACATCTCGACGATCGAGGTCGAACAAGCGCTCGTCAGCCACGACGCGGTGCTCGACGTCGCGGTCGTCGGTGTCCCCGACGAGAAGTGGGGCGAACGGGCGAGGGCGTATGTGCTCCTGAAAGAGGGGCGGTCGCTGAGCTCCGACGAGTTGATCGAGTATGCACGAACTCTGTTGGCGGGCTACAAGATTCCACGCGACATCATCTTCGCCGACGAGTTGCCGCGCACGTCGACAGGCAAGGTGCTCAAGTTCGAGCTACGCAAGAACGCCGCGAATTGACCTGCGCCGCCGATCACATCGCGTAGCGCGCGAGCAGGTCGGCGCCGACGGCAGGCGGTACGAGTTCTTCGGGGAAGACCATGGCGGGTGTCGCGAACTGGCGGGTCCTCACCACGAACATGGTCCCGAGGTGTGCGACTCCGGTGATTGCCGACGCGTGCACAGAGTTCGTCGTCGGGCCCGCCGTCAGGGTGAGGCGATCGAACGAGAACTCACTCGACATCGGCGTGCCCGCAGGAGCGAATCTCGCCCACACGGCGATGATCCGACGGTAGGCAAAGAACGGCAGCGCGAGCGTGAGCACGAGGAGTGCGCAGCCATAGATCAGTACCGAGGACGACGAGTCGTCGCTTGCCGCCATGAACGCACCGAAGACGACGAGCAGAACGCCGAACCCGCCGAAGACAGCAGCCTGGACGACGAGCTGACGGCGCAGACCGAGCAACAGGGATTTCGCCGCCCGCGACGACATGTCGGGTCCTGCGATCATCTGGCTGCGCACCACACCCGGGGGTGGAGGCGGCGTCGTCGCGTCGAAGCGGGGGATTGACGGCAAAGTGTCGGGTCCTTGCGACGACGGAACGGTCACGCGATCTCCTCTGACTGGCGAGTGGTCGTCGAAAATGTAGCCGAGAACACCCGGGTCGACGCCGTCGTCGGCCCGGGTGTCGTTCGGCTGACCAAGCGCGAGGTTCTCCGCCGACCATCGGACAATCGGTGTTCCTTTCGCACACGTCGGACGGCCGCGTGTTGGCACAACGGGATGGCCACCAGCGATACTGAATCCATGGCACCGAGTGACACAGCGGGCGGATCGGTC
Source organism: Gordonia sp. 852002-50816_SCH5313054-c (assembly GCF_001665925.1). Classification (NCBI taxonomy): domain Bacteria; kingdom Bacillati; phylum Actinomycetota; class Actinomycetes; order Mycobacteriales; family Gordoniaceae; genus Gordonia; species Gordonia sp. 852002-50816_SCH5313054-c. The sequence continues at coordinate 61,658 of NZ_LZTE01000037.1, read as the reverse complement.
GATCTCCGAACCCAGGTCGTCGCGGCGTCGATCCGTCTGTTCAGCGAAAACGGCTACGAGTCGACGACGGTCGATCAGATCGCGGCCGCCGCGGGCGTGTCGCGCCGAACCCTGTTTCGACAGTTCCGGTCGAAAGAGGACATGATCTTCGCCGACCATGAGGAACTGCTGACCGACGTGGCCGCGCAACTCGCCGACAGCGACGACGTCGACCCGCCGACTGCGGTGTGCGCAGCAGCCGAGCTGGTGTTCACGCACTTTCACAACACCCGTGACCTGGCGGTTCGACGCATGGACGTCGTATCTAAGGTGCCGACTCTGCGCGAGCGCGAGTTGGTTACGACGTATCGGTACCAGCGGGTTTTCGAGGAGTATCTGCGCAGTCGGCTACCCGACGAGTCGCCGGTCGACATCGTCGCGTTCGCCGCAGCGATCACCTCGGCGCACAACTACCTGCTGCGGTCGATGATCCGCGGCGACGCGGACGCGACGCTCGGTCGGTTGCGTCGAGACCTCGAACGGATTCGGATGGCCCTCGGTGCCAGCGGACGACCCGAGGTAGCTGTGATCACCTTCCCCGCAGGCGCGTCGGCACTCGAAATCTCGCGGGCGGTCAGCGAAAAGATCGGCTCGACGATCCCCGACTCCGGCACCTGACACTCTCCGATCGCCTGATCGGATGAATACGAGCGGGTCGCGAGTGATTCAAGCGCGAAATGGTCGCTGAAGTGCCATGATGTGGTCCGTGGTCGGCGTTGCCTGCCATGTGCTGTAGGTGGCGCGGCACCCGGGGGAGCAGTTTCGAGGAGTCTCCGTGAGTGTTCAGACTCAGCGGTACTCGCACGCGCTGCGTCGGGCGTGGATGGCGCCCGACGGTTACGACGCCGTGGTTGCGTCGATCAAATCCAGCGGGATGGGCGCACTTGTGCGCGGCTGCGTCGGCATGAGCGTTGTGCTCGTGGCGATCGGCGCAATGCTGTTGCTCGCGGTCGATGGTGGACCTGACACCACCATCGCACGAGCGGTCCTCGTCGCCGACAACGTGATTGCCCTGATCATCGGGATCAGTTGGCTGATCGCTCCGTCCTGGCCGTCGCGTCGGGGCTCTCTCATTCGCGTCTACGCGATGTGCATGTTGTACGGACTCTCGCTGTTCGTGATCGGGATGCCGCTCGTCGGGTTGGTCGGCTCATGTGCGTATGCGGCACTGGCCGCGTATGTCTCGCTTTTCCACAGTGTCCGACATCTGGCGGTGATCCTGGTTGTCGCGGGCGTGTTCATCTCCGTGCTGTATGCGCTGGTTGTCGTCGATCATCACGCGATGCTCGGTCTATTCATCTGCATGATCGCGGCGGTCACGATCGTCACCGTTCCGTTCGGCCAGCAGGTGGCGGTACTCGTCTTGCGCGACGACGCCGCCGAGTCCGACCATGACCCGCTCACCCGCGCGCTCAATCGGCGGGGTCTCGAGCGCCGATTCGACCTGCTCATTCGCGATCTCTCCACCGAAGTCGAACGCCGCGCGATCTTCATCGCCATCGACCTGGACAACTTCAAACGCATCAACGACACGTTCGGCCACGGCACCGGAGACAGAATTCTCTGCGACGTCGTACGTGCGATCGGGGACGTCGTCTCGCCGCGTGCCCTGGTGGCTCGGACCGGCGGGGAGGAATTCGCCGTCGTGTGTCCGCAGCCTTCGCTCACACGAGTGGAGCAGATCGGCGATCTGATACGGCAAGCGATCGCACAGTCGTCGCCGCAGTACGACGTGCGCGCGAGCGTCGGGCTGTGTCTGGTGACGCTCTGGCCGACATCGACGGTGTCGTCGAGCGCCGACGTGCTCTGCGCTGCGCTCAGCTCGTCGGATGCGGCGATGTACCGCGCGAAGCGCGCGGGCGGTGATCGCGTCGAATGGACGTAAGGGTGGCACCGAGTGTCGACAATGGGCTTGGAGGGCGAGTAATATGACACTCAGTGTCGCGTTCATGGGAACGCATCATCATCCTAAAATCATGTCATCGTTGACTGAATGAGGAGGCTCTCATGGGGTATGCCAACCCCGATTTCGATCTATTCCAGCTGCCAGAAGAGCATCTCGCGCTCCGCGAGGCGATTCGAGCACTCGCGCTCAAGGAAATTGAGCCGCACGCGGCAGACGTAGACGAGCGTTCACGATTCCCCGAAGAAGCGCTGAAGGCGCTGACGACCTCGGGGTTCAACGCGATCCACGTACCTGAGCAGTACGGGGGCCAGGGTGCAGACTCGGTGGCCGCATGCATCGTGATCGAAGAGGTGGCCCGAGTGGACGCTTCTGCTTCGCTGATCCCGGCGGTGAACAAGCTCGGCACGATGGGCCTGATCCTCAACGGATCGGAAGAGCTCAAGCAGCAGGTCCTGCCTTCCATTGCCTCCGGCGAAGCCATGGCGTCGTACGCCCTGTCGGAGCGTGAGGCCGGTTCTGACGCAGCGGCGATGAAGACGCGTGCGCGCAAGGACGGCGACAACTGGGTCATCAACGGCACCAAGTGTTGGATCACCAATGGCGGCAAGTCCACCTGGTACACCGTCATGGCGGTCACTGACCCCGACATGGGTGCTCACGGAATCTCGGCGTTCATGGTGCACAAGGACGATCCGGGTTTCACGGTCGGGCCGCTTGAAAAGAAGCTGGGCATCAAGGGTTCGCCCACCGCGGAGCTGTACTTCGAAGACTGCACCATCCCCGCCGACCGCATCATCGGCGAGCCCGGTACCGGCTTCAAGACGGCACTCGAGACCCTCGACCACACCCGCCCGACGATCGGCGCGCAAGCCGTGGGTATCGCACAGGGTGCCCTCGACCAGGCCATCGAATACACAAAGCAGCGTCGCCAGTTCGACCGCCCGATCAGCACGTTCCAGGGCGTCGAGTTCATGATCGCCGACATGGCGATGAACATCATGGCAGCGCGCCTGATGGTCTACACCTCGGCCGCTCGCGCAGAGCGCGGCGAGAAGAACCTCGGCTTCATCAGCTCGGCATCGAAGTGCTTTGCCTCCGATGTCGCGATGCAGGTCACCACCGACGCCGTGCAGCTGTTCGGCGGCGCGGGCTACACGCGCGACTTCCCGGTCGAGCGCATGATGCGCGACGCCAAGATCACGCAGATCTACGAGGGCACCAACCAGATCCAGCGCGTCGTGATGAGCCGCGCGCTGCTGCGCTGACCTCCAATCTCGTTCGGCTACAACAGAATCAACGACGACGCCCCGCTCGGTTCGTGAGCGGGGCGTCGTCGTATCAGTGTCGTCAGCCTGCGTAGGCCGGTTGGAACAGCAGGTTGGCGCGCTGTGCCTTGGCGGCGTCGCGGAAGTTCTTCATCGCGCGCGGCATGTGGAAGTTATTGGTGACGACCACCGCTCCGGTGGCGCCCAGCGACTTGAGCATGCGGACAGTGAACTCGGCGTTCTGGACTGTCGAGGTCGACGCCGACTCGTTCACCATCTGCCACATCGGGACCCCGCGATGGATCAGGCCGATGTTCATGAACTGCGCTTCGGACACAGGCAGCCACCAGGTGTCGCCGCCGGACACGATCACACGGTTGAAGGGATGGGTGCGCGCAAGCCGGGCACCGACATTCATGCGCTGCTGCAGGATCGCGGGCGGCTGCCCCAACACCCCCTGCTTTGCGCCGAGCACCACGATGTATCGAGTCGGCGGACTCTGCCACAGGAACACACTGTTGGCGCTCAACAGGTCTGAGCTGCCGAGATCTACGCTGCCCGCGTTGATGTCGGCGTGGGCAGGAGCAGCGGCGACCGCGCCGCCCGCGAGAGCTGTCGTCAGGGCCAGCAGCACCGCGGCGCTACGCAGTCGGAGATCTGTTCGTAGACGCATGCGGCCATCCTACGGAGAAGGTTGTACGCGCTAAAGGCCACAAGGATCACTTCAGCAACAATTCTCACGAATGTAACGTTGCGATTGGGCGTGTCGACTGCGCGTTGCGTAGTGCCGAGTGGGCGCTCGGGAGCGTCGAGTGGGCGTCTCGTAGTGCCGAGTGGGCGCTTGAGATTGCCGAGTGGGCGTCCCGTAGTGCCGAGTGGGCGCTCGAGAGTGTCGACTGGGCGCTTGAGAGTGCCGAGTGGGCGTTGCGTCGTGCCGAGTAGGCGTAGCCAGGGGGCGTCGACTTGGACGCGCCAGAAATCGGATGGATCTAATCGCACTATCTCTGCGTCCAAGCACCATGACTCCATTTGATGCATCACCCGTAGATTCGCCTGAGGTCGTGAAGCGCAGGGCAACGCTCAGCGTCACCGGTATCAGCGCCAGCGAGTTCGACTCGACGTTCCGTCGACTTCGTGGCAGCGGCTACATACTCAAGTCGACGCTCATGACGGCTCGACAACGAATCGTCGCCGTTGCGCAGCAGGCTCAGGGCGACGTCGTGGTCGCTGGCATGGCAGCACTGATCATGCACGGAAGTGTTTGGTACGACGAGGATTTCACCATCGAGCTGATCCGCGGCACGAGCTGCTCCGGCCGACCCGCGAAGGGATCCGTCACTCATCGCCTCGACCTCGACCCTGCAGACATCGTGACCATCGACGGAATCAAGGTCACGAGCGCGATCAGGACGGCCTTCGACATCGGCCGCATTCGGTTCGCGTCACGCGCGCTCGGATACCTCGACGCCCTGGCACGCGCTACCGACCTCGACGTCGCCGCGCTGGAAAAGTACACAGCTACGCAGAAGGGTAGGCGCAACGTGGTGCAACTGCGGCGACTGATACCGCTGATCGACAGCCGAATCGAGTCGCCCACCGAGGCATGGCTGCTCTTGACCATTCTGGAGGGCGGACTACCGGCGCCCGACCTCCAGATCGAGGTTCGCGACGGAACAGGGGAGATCTACGCGCGCATCGACATGGGATACGAGGCACTCAAGATCGGCATCGAGTACGACGGCGAGTACCACACCAGGCCTGGTCAGCAGGTTCGCGACGCCGAACGTCGCGCACGGCTGCACGACGACGGATGGCTGATGATCTACGTCGACAAGGCCAAGCTCCGCGACAACCCGTACGCCGTCCTAGCCGAGATCCGACAGGCGCTTCACCGGCGAGGTGCGTATTTCGACTAGACCGGAGCGCCCAGTCGGCACGACGAGGCGCCCGGTCGACGCTCTCGAGCGCCCAGTCGACGGTCTGGAGCGCCCAGTCGACGCTCTGGGGCGCCCAGTCGACGCTCTGGGGCGCCCAGTCGGCACGACGAGCCGCCCAGTCGACCTCAGAGCGCGACGTACTTCGTGGTCAGGTACTCGTCGATGCCCTCGGAGCCGCCCTCGCGGCCGATGCCCGACTGCTTCACGCCGCCGAAGGGTGCTGCGACGTCGGAGATCACGCCGCGGTTGACCCCGACCATCCCGACGTCGAGCTTCGACGCGACGCGCATGCTGCGGTCGAGGTCGCGGGTGAAGAAGTAGCCGGCGAGGCCGTACACGGTGGAGTTGGCTGCGGCGATCGCCTCGTCCTCGGAGTCGAAGGTGCTGATCACCGCGACGGGGCCGAAGATCTCGTCGCGGGTGACGGGCGCGTACGCGTCGACCTGATCAATCACCGTCGCGGGGTAGAAGTACCCCTTCCCCTCGGGAGCCTTGCCGCCAAGGCGAACCCGACCACCATGTGCGACAGCACTTTCCACCGCTGCGGCGACCTTGTCGCGCTGCGCTGCGGTGACGAGCGGTCCGAGCGTCACGCCCTCCTCGTAGCCGGGTCCGAGTCGTACCGCCGACATCTTCTCGATCAACTTGTCGGTGAACTCCTCTGCAACCCCGGACTGGACCAGGAAGCGGTTCGCCGCGGTGCATGCCTCGCCGCCGTTGCGCATCTTCGCGAGAAACGCGCCTTCGACAGCCTTGTCGATGTCGGCGTCGTCGAATACGACGAACGGTGCGTTGCCGCCTAGTTCCATCGATGTCCGCTGCACCCGCTCTGCGGCCTGTGCCATCAGATTTCGACCCACCGGCGTCGAACCGGTGAAGCTGATCTTACGGATCCGGTCGTCGCTGATGATGGCCGACGCGACGCCGCGCGCGTCAGTGGTCGGCAGCACCGACAACACGCCCGCAGGCAGTCCTGCTTCGGCGAAGATCTCGGCCAGTGCCAGCATGGTCAAAGGTGTCTCGTGTGCTGGCTTGACCAGCATGACATTGCCGGCAGCCAATGCCGGGCCGATTTTGCGCGTGCCCATCGCCAGCGGGAAGTTCCACGGCGTGATCGCGAGCGACGGTCCAATAGGACCGTGGCTCACCAGGATTCGACCGGTGCCCGCCGGTGACTGCGTGCAGCGACCGTCGATCCGGACAGCCTCTTCGGCGAACCAGCGCAGAAACTCGTTGCCGTACTTGGTCTCCGAAAGGCTATCCGGCAGTGCGCGACCCAGTTCGAGCGTCATGAGCATGGCAAGGCTGTCGGCCCGGTCGGCGACCAATTCGAAAGCGCTACGCAGGATCTCGCCACGCTCGCGTGCAGGCGTCGCCGCCCATGAATCCGCGACGGCGACAGCGCGGTCGAGTGCGTGCACGGCGTCGTCGACGCTGGCGTCGGCAACCGCGGTCAGCGTCTCCTCGGTGGCCGGGTTGATGACGTCGAATGTCTTGCCGCCCTTGGCCTCGACCTCCTTGCCGTCGATCCAGAGGCCGGTAGGTATTCCGTCGAGTACGGCCTGCGGGTCAAGCACCTGGGTGCTGGTCATGCGAGTTCCCTTCGTGATGGCAGTGAGTCGGGGGCGACGCCTCGACGTCGAGAGAGGGGTTGCGATCGAAGAAGCCGAATGGCTTGAGCCAGAACGACACCGTGTCGGCCGGCATCACCGGCCAGTCCTCTGGACGGGTGATGTGATGGATTCCGAACGTGTACCACAGCACGACGTCGGTGTTCTCGATCGGTCGATTTGCCTTGGTCCACTCGCCGAGTCCGGTGTCGCGCTCGGACTGATTGACGAATTCGCCTGCGGGCCAACGCTCGTCGGGATGGTTCGGGGTCACCCAGAGCGAGTGTCCCATGACGGTTGCACGCTGGAAGATCGGCGACGCGGGGTCGAACATCGCCGGGAACGCGCCTGTCGGAACCAGCTTGTACGCGGGATTCAGGCCCAACGCTGTTGTCTTGTTGGGATTGGCGATCTTCCACGATTTCTGCGTCGCGAAGTTGGGGTCCTGCATGCCTTCCGACTCGGTCAGCAGCGGCGTGTTCCGTTGCACCAGGCCGAGACCGAGCGGATTGTCGGGGCCCATCGGCTCGACGAGAGTCTCGCTGGCGTAGACCGTGTTGTCGGACCCGTCGATGTCGAGATCCATTCGCGCAACGAGGAAATGCTGGTGGAACGGAGCGTACGTGCGGTTATCGACCGTCGTGCCGTGCGGATTCGACGTCAGGCCCGGCGGCATTGGTGTGGTCACCATGATGCCGGTGGCGCGTACCTCGCACTCGATGTTGCCGTCTTGATAGAAGCGCCAGTAGACGAGGTACTCGTAATTGGCAACTGTGACATGGAAACTCACCGTCAACCGACGCATACGACGCACCTCTGCGCCCGCGTCGTGATCGACGTGCTTCCACAGCACGGCGTTGTCTTCCTCGTGTATGCAGATCGCGTTCGTGATGGTGTACGGCTCGCCCGCACTGTTGTGCAGTGTGGCGTCGAGGTATCGGATCTCGCCGAGGCAGTCACAACCCAGCTCGAGCGACGTCGTCATGAAGCCGAGGCCCCACTCGCCGATGTCGAAAGCCGTACGGCGGTAATGGTCTTCGCTCGGATCGCGGTAGGGGACGACCATCTCGGCGAAGGAGAGACGATGCGCGATCTTGCGCACGTTCCCGCCGTCGTCGTAGGTGACGGTGTGCAGGGTCATGCCCTCGCGATAGTTGAAACCCACACGCAGCGACCACTTCTGCCACGTGAGCTGATTGCCGTCGAGCGTGAACGACGGCCCGTCGGGCTGGGTGATCTCCAGTGGCTTGAGCTCGGGCCGGTTGAAGGTGTCCCGAATGCGTTGTGGGATATGGCGCGGAACGTACTCGCCCATCACTTCCGGCTGGTCGAATCCGCCGGTGTCCTCGATGCGTAGCAGTTCCATCGTGTTCACGTCGATCACACAGTGCAGCCCCGACACCGGGTTCGCATACGGGTTGGAGCCCTCACTGTTGCGCACCCAGGTGTCCGACCAGCCGAGGCGTCGACCGCGGTACTCGTCGGGGATGACCGCGCCACCATAGGTCCACGTATCCATGAAAACGCCGTCCAGATCGGTGATCCCGCGTCGAGCCAGCGCCGCCTGGACGTCGGGGTGCGCGCGCAGGACGCGGTCGCATTCCTCGAACTCGTCGACGGTGAAGTTCGCCTGGACGTCGGGAATCAGCTCGAACGAGTCGACGCTGCCACCCGAGATCGACACGAACGACTTGTACGTCGTGTTCTCTCCTGTGTTGAAGCAGACGACCACCGCTCGACGCGGCGGAAGCGTGCCGTCGGCGTCGAATGCGGCGAGTTCGGTCTTGGTCGGCTCCGCGAGTTCGATTGACGCATAGCGCCAACCGTCGCCGACGCCCTGCTCGCTACCGAGTAGGGCTGTGACGGAACGGAATTCGTCGGCGGTCAGCGGATCGAGGGGATGCGGTTGGTCCAGGGGATGCGGGGACACGACTCTCCTTAGTGATCTGGCAACGAACTAGCAGGTCAGGCGTTGTCCTTGAGTGCCTGGCACAGCACCGCCAGGCCATCGCGCAGCAGGTCGTCGCCGATGACCAGCGGTGGCAACAGACGTAGCACGTTGCCGTAGGTGCCGCAGGTCAACGCGACGACGCCCTGGGCGAGCGCCGCTTTGGCCACCGCGGCGGTGAGGTCGGGATTGGGTTCGCGAGTCGCGGTTCCGTCTTCAGCGGGCGTCACCAGTTCGACGGCCATCATCGCGCCGCGACCGCGGATGTCGCCGATCACGGGCAGGCCCGCACCGTCGAGTTCGTCCTTGGTGGCCGAGAGTGCTTCGGTGATGATGGTCTCGATGTGTCGCGCACGGCCGCACAGGTCGAGCGATTCCATCTGGTCGATGGCTGCCAGCGCCGCAGCGCACGCAACGGGGTTGCCGCCGTAGGTGCCGCCGAGTCCGCCGCCGTGCACCGTGTCCATGATGTCGGCGCGTCCGGTCACCGCAGACAGGGGCATTCCGCCTGCGATGCCCTTGGCCATCGTGATGAGGTCGGGCGTGACGCCCTCCTGCTCACACGCGAACCACGTTCCGGTACGGGCGAATCCGGCTTGCACCTCGTCGGCGATGAACAGCACGCGGTGCATCGTGCACCACTCGGCAAGCGTCGAGAGGAATCCCGGTGCCGGAACGATGAATCCGCCCTCGCCCTGGATCGGTTCGATGACGATCGCGGCGGTGGTCTCCGCGCCGACCTGCTTCTCGATCATCGAGATCGCGCGCTTGGCCGCAGCCACACCGTCGCTGCCGAGTTCGTCGCGGTACGGATAGCTCATCGGCATCCGGTACACCTCGGGCGCGAACGGACCGAAGTTGCGCTTGTACGGCATGCTCTTGGCCGTCATCGCCATCGTCAGGTTGGTGCGCCCGTGGTAGGCGTGATCGAAGGCGATGACAGCGTTGCGTCGTGTCGAGAGGCGGGCAATCTTCACCGCGTTCTCGACGGCCTCGGCGCCCGAGTTGAACAGCACGGTGCGCTTCTCGAAGTCGCCCGGGGTGATCTCGTTGAGCTTCTCGGCGACGGCCACGTAGCCCTCATACGGCGTCACCATGAAGCAGGTGTGCGTGAAGTGCGCTGCCTGCTCGGCGACGGCCGCCGCGACGGCCGAGTTGCTCGCGCCGACGGATGTGACGGCGATGCCGGAGCCGAGGTCGATCAGAGAGTTGCCGTCGACGTCGACGATCACTCCGCCGTCGGCGTCGGCCGCGAAGACGGGAACGCTGGAGCCGACGCCCGCGGCGACGGCACCCAGTCGGCGCTGCCCGATCTCCATCGAGCGTGGGCCGGGCAGTTCGCTGACCAGCTTCCGCTCCTGGGGCAGCCGGTAGACAATGTCGGTTGCTGTGGTCATGGACACCAGTGTTCGCCTGCCACCCCCACCTGCGGACCTGACAAGTTGTACAGCCTTTCGGCGTCGCACTGCCACAATGTCCAGTCGGCGGTTACGGTGGGTGGGTGACCACCGTTCGATGGCTGATGGCCCAGCGTCGACTCGAACTCTCGCTGCGCGCCGGGGCCGAGGGCCTCGACCGCGACCTCGACTGCGCGGTGAGCTCCGAACTCGTGAGCACCGCCGACTGGTTGCAGGGCGGCGAGGTGCTGTTGACCACCGGCATGCGACTGAACGCCGACGACGCTGCCGCGCAGCGCGAGTTCGTACGCAGCCTCAACGCCGTCGGTGCCGCCGCGATCGGGTTCGGTGTCGGTCTCGGATTCGACGAGGTGCCCGACGGCCTGCTCGCGGCCGCCGACGAGTTCGGTCTCCCGCTGTTCGAGGTTCCGCTCGCGATACCGTTCTCGGCCATCACGCGGGCAGTCCTCGATCAGATCGCCGCGCAGCGGTCGGCGCGGCTGGTGTCCGCGACGCGTGCGCAACCTCGCATGACAAGGGCGGCAACGGTATCGGGGTCGAAGGGACTCGTACGGGAGCTCGCCGATGCGGTTGGCCAGCGGGTGATCCTGCTCGACGCCGGGCACTCCCCGGTTGCCGAAGCTCCCGGACAGGCGAATTCCGTTGAACTCGAGCAGCTTCGCGCGATAGTGATGCGCGACCCCGCATCCGCGGGCGCCGTCCGCGTGACTGACGACTCGGTACTCACCGTCGCGCGAGTCGGTTCGGGGGCAACGACCTTCGGACATCTCGGCGTCATCGGTTCGAGCCCACTCGACGACGTCGGCCGCATGCTGATCGGCCACGCCGTCTCGCTGCTCGTCATCGAATATGCCAAGCCGCAAGAGGTTCGACGCGACGTCGGCGAACTGCAGGGTGAAGTGCTCGCGCTCGCCATGGACCGCCACGTCGGGGAGCGATCGCGCGAGATGCTGCTTCGGGCAGCCGATCCCGAGGGTCGGGTACGCGCGGTGGTGTTCCGTTTCGAGAGTGTCGACGATGCACAACACGGCGCTCGACGCCTCGCCGTCGAGTTCGAGCGCCGGTGGCGGCCGGTGTTCGTGCACCGTCGCGGCAACGAACTCGTCGGCCTGATCCGCGGCGACGATCACATCCAATTCGCCACCGGTCTACTCGGAATACTCAGTGCGACAGGCACAGTCCGCGGCGGGCTGGGGCCCGCGGTTCCGGTCGACGACGTCGCAGACTCGGTACGACAGGCCCGCCTCTCGTGTCGTTCGGCAGCTGCGGGTCAGCTCCTCGACCTCTACGACCTACGCTCACTTCTCGCCAGCGACACCGTGCGAGAGGTGTTGCGCGACAGCTACACCGAGCGCATCGCCCCGCTCGTCGCATACGACGCCGCGAACGCCGGACATCTCCAACAGAGCCTGCTGGCCTACCTTGAGGCCAACGGCAACTGGGGTGCCGCGGCGAGTGCGCTCGGCGTGCACCGACATACATTGCGCGGCCGTATCGAGCGGGTCGAGGACATGCTCGCCGTCGACCTTTCCGACGCCCGCACTCGCGCCGAACTGCTGCTGACACTGCTGAGCGAGAGCGCGTGAACTCCCGCCGCCCTTGGCTTCTCGTGGTCGTCGCGACGCTGCTGTTGGCGACGGCGTGCACCGACGGCGGCTCGAATTCGGCGGAGAGTTCCGGGACGACCGCGAGTGCGGGGACGTCCGACGGCGCGGGAACAACCGGTAGCAGCGGAACAACCGTCAGCGCCGCGTATGTCAACCTCGGCGACAGCTACAGTGCGGGAACGGGGGTGCGTCCGCTCGTCGAGGATTCGCCGCTGCAGTGCCAACGGTCGTCGTCGAACTATGCCCACGTGCTTGCGCAGCGACGGGGGCTTGCACTCGACGATGTCAGTTGCGCGGGTGCGACGACGTCGGATTTCTTTGCGGCGCAATACTTCGGTGTCGATCCGCAGCTCGACGCGCTCGGGGAGAGAACGCGGATCGTGACGCTCATGATCGGCGGCAACGACGGCGATATCTTCTCCGGAACCATCGCCGACTGCGGTGAGGTGGCCGCCGACGACCCGACCGGGGCGCCGTGTCGCGTCCGGTATGGCGACAGCTTTGTGCGCAGGGTGCAGTCGAGCACCTATCCGGCACTGGTGAAAGCGCTGAACGCCGTTGCCGACCGCGCCCCGAACGCGCGCGTGGTCGTCGTCGGGTATCCGTGGATTCTGCCCGATACGACCGGCTGCTATCCGACGATGCGCATTGCCGCGGGCGACGTCGCGTACATCCGCGACCTGCAGGCGACGCTCAACCGCGCGGTCGCGCGAGCAGCCACCGAGACCGGCGCGACGTTCGTCGATATGTCGACGGTCTCCGAAGGTCACGACGCCTGCCAACCCGAGGGCGTGCGCTGGATAGAACCGCAAGTGGGGTCGTCGGCCCCGGTGAAGGTGCATCCCAACGTCGACGGCCAGCGCGCCATCGCCGACCAGGTGGGCGCCGCCCTGGGCCGGTGAGCACACCGAAGGCTGGCGGTACACGACCTTTACGTCATCGAACAATCCACAGCCCGCCGCGTATCCACAACATCGCCCATCTCGCCGGCTTCACCACTTATTCGCAGCGATCCGCGCGAGACGCTGTGGTTCGTGACCGGACTCGAGCACAGCGACCAGTGGCGCGGCGTCTTCTCCTGGGCTGAGCTGACCCGCCGCGACTTCAGCCAGGCGCAGGTACGGCGAATGGTCGACGCTGGAGACCTGCGCCTTCTGCGTCGAGGCTGGTACGCCTCCTCGTTCGCGGACCCGACGGTCGTCTCGGCGGTGAGCGCGGGCGGAGTCTGCACCTGTGCCAGCGCACTCGATCTGCACGGCGTGTGGGTTGCCCCGTACGGCGACCTCGTGCACGTGCGCGGTCGAAACGTCGCCGTGCGCGGATCTGCCGGCACACATCACGCGTGTACTCGCTACGGACGGGCGTCACGGGAGGTCTACCCGCTCGACGACGTGGCCACGGCGCTGCAGTACGCGGTCCGTTGCTTCAACGAAGAGGGCATCGTCGCCGCGTGCGATTCCGTGCTGCATCAGGGGCTGCTCGAGTTCACCGACCTACAGGCGTTGTTCTCGTCGATGCCCGTCCGAATCCGGCGACTCCTCGACCGGTGCGTCGACTGCCTCGACTCCGGGGCCGAGTCCATCTTCGGGTTCCGCCTGACCACGCTGGGGATCGCGTTCGAGACTCAGGTGGAGATTCCCGGGATCGGCAGGGTCGACTTCTTGATCGGAAAGAGGCTGATCGTCGAGGTCGACAGCGTCGCCTACCACGACAAATCGTCGGAGCAACGCGAGAAGGACCGGGTCCGAGACGAGACCGCTCACCGTCTCGGCTACATCCCGTGGCGGATCTCGTACAAGCGGCTGATGTTCACGTGGGACGAAGTGGTCGACACGCTTCTCGCGATGATCCGCCGACGCGACCACCTCAAATCGCTGGCCGAGCCGCCCGAGCTGGCGCGCCAGGCGGCCGACTCCGGCGCCGATCACGCCCTCGGCTACTGGGACGATCCCGACTTCACGGGATGCTGAACCCCGCGAGGACCGGGTCCGTACACAACTGTGACGTCAGCGGGGCGCCGAGACAATTATTGTCGTGGCCTCGCGCTGGCGACCGGATTGTGTACGTAGTTTGCGGCCCGCGACCCGGCGAGTTTCTCCAACCCGGCGGCGCGCGATGCAGCCGCTATCCGAGTGCCTGCGCGGCCTGACCAGGGCGAATTGTCGCCGATCGTTGCGGTTTGGAACACTGTAGGCCGTGAGGAGTTCCGCTGAGGTCGCAGCCCGTTCAACTGAATTGTTCCGTCGGGCCCAGGATGCGACGCCCGGTGGGGTCAATTCGCCCGTGCGCGCGTTCTCGGCGGTCGGCGGCACTCCGCGATTCATCGCCTCAGCGCAGGGCTGTCATCTGACGGATGTCGACGGCAACGACTACGTCGACCTCGTCTCCTCCTGGGGGCCGATGATCCTCGGCCACGCGCACCCCGCGGTCGTGGAGGCCGTGCAGAAGACGGCGGCGCACGGACTTTCCTTCGGCGCGCCGACCGAGGGCGAGATCGAACTCGCCGAAGAGATCATCGACCGTGTCGATCCGGTCGAGCGTGTCCGCTTGGTCAACTCCGGCACCGAGGCGACGATGTCGGCGATCCGCCTCGCGCGCGGCGCAACCGGACGCTCGAAGATCATCAAGTTCTCCGGCTGCTACCACGGTCACGTCGACGCGCTGCTCGCCGACGCGGGCTCCGGTATCGCGACGCTCGGCCTGCCGACGACGCCCGGCGTCACGGGTGCGGCGGCACACGACACCATCGTCCTGCCCTACAACAATCTCGACGCCGTGGCCGAAGCGTTCGCCACCTACGGAGACGAGATCGCAGCCGTGATCACCGAGGCCGCGGCCGGCAATATGGGCGCGGTCGCCCCTGTCGACGGTTTCAACGCCGGCCTGCGCGATCTCACCAGGCGCCACGGCGCGCTCTTCATCATCGACGAGGTCATGACGGGTTTCCGTGTCAGCCCCGCAGGCTGGTACGGCCTCGAAGGCGTCGCTGCCGACCTCTACACCTTCGGCAAGGTGATGAGCGGCGGACTGCCCGCTGCGGCGTTCGGCGGTCGCACCGACATCATGGAGAACCTCGCACCCACCGGGCCCGTCTATCAGGCGGGCACGCTCAGCGGTAACCCTGTCGCCGTCGCCGCAGGACTCGCGACGCTCCGCCACGCCGACGCCGACGTCTACACCGCACTCGACGCCAACGCCAACAAGCTGGCCGCGCTGTTCGCCGAGGCGCTCACCGACGCGGGCGTCGGCCACCGGGTGCAGATGGCGGGCAACCTGCTCAGTGTGTTCTTCACCTCCGACACCTCGACGCCGATCACCGACTACGCCGCGGTCAAAAACACCGAGACCTGGCGTTTCGCGCCCTTCTTCCACGCGCTGCTCGACGCGGGCGTGTACGCACCGCCGAGCGCATTCGAAGCCTGGTTTGTCTCTGCGGCGCTGGACGAGGATGCTTTTGGTCGAATCGCTGACGCGCTGCCGGCCGCAGCCCGCGCTGCAGCGCACGCCACGCAATCGGGGGAGTCCGACTGATGCACACGATCGTCCACATGATGCGCCACGGAGAGGTGCACAACCCGGACGGCATCCTCTACGGCCGTTTGCCCGGATTCCGCCTGTCGACGACCGGCCGCGCTCAGGCGGAGAAGGTCGCGGGCACGCTCGCCGACCACGACGTCACCGCGGTCTTCGCCTCCCCACTGCAGCGCGCACAGGAGACTGCCACCCCGATCGCCGCAGCACACGGACTGCCGATCTTCACCAACGATCAACTCATCGAGGCCGAGAACGTCTTCGAGGGCCTCAAGGTCTCCGTCGGCGACGGCGCGCTGAGCAAGCCCCGACACTGGGTCAAGCTGCGCGACCCGTTCACCCCGTCGTGGGGCGAGCCCTACATCCAGCTCGCGCACCGCATGCTCGCGGCCGCCAACAAGGCGCGCGACGCCGCTCGCGGCCACGAGGCCGTCTGCGTCAGCCACCAATTGCCCGTCTACACCCTTCGACGCTTCCTCGAGGGCCAGCGTCTCTGGCACGACCCCCGCCGTCGTCAGTGCTCACTGGCATCGCTGACCAGTCTCATCTACGACGACGACGCTCTCGTCGACATCATCTACTCCGAACCCGCCGGGCATTCCGACCCGCTCGCCACCGGGGCATGAGCCGGATTCGACACATGCGCAGTAAGACCTTCACCGCAGCTCTGTTCGCCGTGCTGACCGCGCTCGGCGTGCTGCTCAGCGGCTGCAGCGGAGGTAATGACGCAGTGGCGCAGGGCGACACCTTCCAATTCGTGTCGCCGGGGGGACAGACGACGATCACCTACCCCGAATCCGAGCGCAAGCCGATCGCCGACCTCATCGGCCCCGACCTCGTGACCGACAAGCAGATCGACGTCGACAAGGACTTCGCGGGCAAGGTCACGGTGGTCAACGTGTGGGGCTCGTGGTGCGCTCCGTGCCGCGCAGAGGCCGACGACCTCGAGACCGTCTACGACCAGAACAAGGACAACGGCGTCGCCTTCGTCGGCATCAACCTGCGCGACGACCGACAGTCGGCCAAAGACTTCGTCGCCGACCGCAAGGTCGGGTACCCCTCGATCTACGACTTCGATGGCGCGACGCTCGCCTCGATGACCACACCCACCTCGGTCGTCCCGACGACCGTCGTCCTCGACCGGCAGCACCGTCCGGCCGCGGTCTACCTGCGCACGGTCAGCGCCGACGAACTCGACGCGATGGTGAAGAAGATCGCCGCGGAAGACTCCGGAAAGCAGCCGTGAGCGGAATGGGACAAACTTTCGCCGACACGGTCACCAGCGGTCCGCTGCTGTTGGCGCTTGCCGCGTGCGTGATCGCCGGGCTCGTCTCCTTCGCGTCCCCGTGCGTGGTGCCGCTTGTCCCCGGCTACCTTTCGTACCTCGCAGGCCTCGTCGGGGCAGAGGCGCCCGCGGTGACGGTCGGTGAGTCGCCCAAGCGGGGACGTTCACGGGTGGCGATCGCGGCGGCGCTGTTCGTCCTCGGCTTCACGGTGGTCTTCGTCGCCGCGACGGCGACGGTCCTCGGTATCACGAGCACCGTGATCGTCAATCATGATGTGCTGCAACGCATCGGCGGGGTGGTGACGATCGTGATGGGCCTCGTCTTCATCGGACTCGTCCCGATGATGCAGCGCGAGTTCCGCTTCGCGCCGCGCAACGTCTCCAACATCGTCGGAGCCCCACTGCTCGGCGCGGTCTTCGCGCTCGGCTGGACCCCGTGCCTCGGTCCCACACTCGCCGCGGTCATCGCCACCGCGAGTGGCACGCAGGGCGCGACCGCTGCGAAGGGCGTCGCGCTGATCATCGCGTACTGCGCAGGCCTCGGCATTCCGTTCGTCATTCTCGCGTTCTCGTCCGCGTGGGCACTGCGCAGCCTCGGCTGGTTGCGCACGCACGCCCGACTCATCCAGATTGTCGGCGGCATCATGCTGATCGCGGTCGGAGTGGCTCTCGTCACCGGCTTGTGGGACCAGTTCATCGTGTGGGTCCGCGACGCTTTCATCTCCGACACCGAGCTTCCGGTATAGAAGCAGGGCGAACATGACACAGACCATCGACCGACCGTCCACCCCCGCGCCGCAGGCCCCGCAGCGTCCGCACTGGGTCAAGCGTCGGGTGCTGTGGCCGCTGCGCAACCTCTGGCGCAGCCTCACGTCGATGCGTACCGCGTTGGTGTTGTTGTTCCTGCTCGCGCTCGCCGCGATCCCCGGTGCACTGCTGCCGCAGCGAGAACTCAACGAGCAGAAGACACTTCAGTACATCTCCGACCACGGCTGGCTCGGGGAGTGGATGGACAAGATCCAGCTCTTCGACGTCTTCAAGAGCGCGTGGTTCACGGCCATCTACGTCCTGCTGTTCATCTCGCTGGTTGGTTGTCTCACCCCGCGCATCATCGAGCACGCCAAGAGTCTTCGCGCCAAACCCGTTGCCGCACCTCGCAATCTGTCGCGCATGCCGCGACACATCACCGAGACGGTCGACGGCGAGCCCGCCGAACTCGCCGAACGCATCTCGGGCAACCTGCGTGGCTGGCGACGCGAGATCACCGTGCGCGAGCCGTCGAAGGCATATCCGGACGGCTGCGTCGAAGTGTCGGCCGAGAAGGGATACCTGCGCGAATTCGGCAATCTGGTCTTCCATTTCGCGCTGTTGGCGCTGCTCGTGTCCATCGCGGTGGGCAAGGTGTACGGCTATGAGGGCACGCGCAGTCTCGTCGCCGACGGCGAGCAGGGATTGTGCAACACGTCGACGGCGGTCTACGACTCGTTCCGTGCGGGCGCGCTGGTCGACGGCACCAACCTCTCACCGTTCTGCATCCGCGTCGACGACTTCTCCGCGACCTTCCTTCCCAACGGTCAGCCGTCGATGTACGACGCGAAGATCCGCTACACCACCGACCCGCGCACACCGTCGTCGCAGTGGCAGGAGCGCTCGGTGCGCGTCAACGATCCGCTGCGCGTCTCGGGCGATCGCGTGTACGTGCTGGGCAACGGCTTCGCGCCGACCTTCACCGTGACCTTCCCGAACGGGGAAAAGCGCACGCAGACCGCCCTGTTCATCCCCGAAGTGATGCAGACCATGCTGTCGTCGGGCGCTGCCCGCTTCGACACCCCGGCTGGCCTGTATCCCGACGAGGACACCCGCCGCAAGAATCAGATCGCCCTCGAGGGACTTTTCGCGCCGACGGCGAGCTACGACGGCACGCTGCTCAGTTCGTCGTCGCCGGAGCCGAACGACCCGCAGGTCGCGATCCGTATCTACCGTGGTGACACCGGCCTCGACACCGGCCGTGCGCAGAACGCCTACTCGCTGGACCCCACGATGATGCACCAGGGCAGGCTCAACCGTGAGGCCCAGGCGAACCTGAAGATCGGCGAGAGCGCGAGCCTTCCCGACGGCACCAAGGTCAGCTTCGACGGCTACAAGCGCTGGATCTCCGTCCAGGTCTCGCACGATCCGGCGCAGACCTGGGTGCTCGTGTCGTCGATCGTGATGCTGGTCGGGTTGGTGGTCTCGCTGATCGTCAAACGACGCAGGATCTGGGCGCGTCTGGTGCCCGACTCGGACAACGGCGACCGACGACGTACGGTAGTAGAGATTGCCGGACTGGCTCGCACCGACCAGGCCGGCTGGGGCGAGGGCTTCGACGAGCAGGCACGCGGCCTGCTCACCGACGACAACAGGAGACTACGACGCCTGTAGTCGCGGACGCTTCCAGCAGACTGCAGCAGTAGAGATAGGGCCAGCGATGGGTAACGGAACAGACCAGATCGACGAAACGTTGGCGCGCTACTCCGACCTTCTGTTCGGTACGGCGATCACCATCTACGTCCTGGCGATGCTCATGTTCCTCGCCGCACTCGCAGGAGCACGCTCTCGAAAGCTCACCGCGGCCAAAGAACTGGTCGCAGCGGGAGGCGGTTCGACGACGCAGCGCGCCCCCGGCAAGATCGAGGGTCCCGCTCCGCGCACGCTGTCGGAGAAGATCGGCAACATGGCCTATCCGGTCGTGTTCGTCGGACTCATCGCGCACATCGCGTCGATCGTCACCCGCGGACTCGCCACCGACCGCGCCCCCTGGGGCAACATGTACGAGTTCATCTCGCTGACCTGCGCCGCGTGCGTGGTCGCCGGGCTCGTCATCCTGCGTAAGCAGATCAACCGCCCGCTACTGGCTTTCGTGCTGCTCCCGGTCACCCTGCTGATGTTCATCGCGGGCCGGTGGCTCTACACACAGGCCGCGCCCGTCGTTCCAGCGCTCAAGTCGTACTGGCTGGCCATCCACGTCTCGATCATCTCGATCAGCTCGGGTGTGCTGCTCGTCTCCGGCGTCGCCAGCATCCTGTACCTGGTCAAGATGCGCTGGGGAGCGTCGGCCGAGAACGTCTCCGAGACCGGTGGCGGCGTCGTCGGCGGACTGCGTCGACTTGTCGCCCACATCCCGACCGCAGAGGCACTCGACCGTCTCGCCTACAAGTGCGTGGTGTTCGGGTTCCCGCTCTTCGGGCTGGGAATCGTGTTCGGCGCCATCTGGGCCGAGTCGGCATGGGGCCGCTTCTGGGGCTGGGACCCGAAAGAAACCGTCTCGTTCATCGCGTGGATCATCTACGCCGCATACCTGCACGCCCGCGCAACTGCCGGATGGCGCAACAGCACCGCGGCATGGATCAACGTCGCCGGATTCGTGGCGCTGCTGTTCAACCTGTTCATCATCAACCTGGTCGTCTCCGGCCTGCATTCCTACGCCGGCCTGTGACAGCGCCCGCCTACGCGAAGCGGTGAAGTAGCCCGCCTAAGCGGAACGGTGCCCACCGGTTGTCCGCGCGCTGCGCTCTGACAACGCTTGTGCGCGAACCATTTTGAGCAGATCGATCATGACGTCGATGGTGTCGGGGCAGAGGCTTGCCAGGTCGACCCCGGACAGATGAGTCTCAGTCGTGGCGAGCATCTCGACGTAGTCGCGCTGCCGCTGCACACGGTCGAGGTCCTCGGAAGGATTTGAGAGGAAGTACGTCACGCTGACCTCGAAGGCGCTCGCGATGGCCTCCACTGTCTTGAACGACGGCGTACGCGCCTTACCTGTGCGCAACTGCGAAATGTAGGCGTCGCTCAACGAGTGGCCGTGCTGATTGGCTTTCTCCGCGATCCGCTTACCGGTATACCGTCGGCCGTCTTCATCGCGAGAATGCTCAAACAGTTCGGCCAGTTTGGCGGCGAAACTGTCGTCGCCGTCGGGAGCCGTGCCCGGGCGAGTGGTCATGATTCAGAACTCGCCCGACGTGTCGATGTCGATGACGCTATTCCCCCTGGCGCTGTGTCTGCTACGGACCGCAATCGTACCCACACCATGTAGGTGTGCGTCGTGCATCCCCGGTGCAGGGTGCGTCACAGTTCGTCGTTGGGTCCTCGCGTGCGCCTGTCGAGATCGCGAAGGAAATCCGCGTCGTCGTCGGGCCCTACGGGTCCGTGGCTGCGAGACGTCGGCCTCCCCGTCGTCGTGTCACGTCGTTCTGCCAGAGCGGGCCCAAACGCGCGCCACAACAGAAAACCGATCGCGGCCAAGCCGACGATGGCCAAAAGAAACGTCATGGCAACCTCCCATCAACCAGGGTACGCGCCCCGGTGTGGGAGATCGGTGAGCCCAGCGGCGCGTGGTGACTATCCGACGCGACGATTGAGAAGTGCGACGACGTCCTCCTCGCGGAAACGACGATGGCCGCCGGGGGTACGAATCGACCCGAGAATGCCCGAGCTCGCCCACCGTGCGACGGTCTTGGGGTTCACGTTGAACATCGCGGCAACCTGGCCGGGGGTCAGTGTGTGCTGGCTTGCGAGGCCGGGGGTGATGACGGTGGCTACACCAGGGCTGAGAGCGGTCATTGTTCTCCCCTTCGGGTTTCTCTTCCAAAGACGCGCGGTGATTGCGCGTTGAGACATGAATACACGCAAAACGCCCAGGTACTCGAACCGTCATTACGAGGTAAAGAGAGTCAAAAGGTGCCTGTGACCTGCAAACACCGATTATGCACCCAAGTATCCTGAACATGTGACCGACAAGCAGGAGCCCACTCAAGCGGGTACGCACAAACCAGACAACACAGACATCGCAGGTCAGAGCCGTGTGGGCATGGGAACGTTGCTCGTCTCGATCCTTCTCTACACCGTGGCGCGACTGCTACTGGTGGTGGTCGTGGCCGCGATCATCATGGGAATCGGTGCGCTCGCGGGCGTCACCGTGCCGCTGTTGGTAGCCGCGGTGTTCGGTGTCCTCATCGCGCTTCCGTTGGGCATGGTGTTGTTCAAGAAACTGCGCGTGCGCGTCAACACCCAGATCGCCGCGGTCGACGCCGAGCGCCGTCGTAAACACGACGACCTCCAGACGCGCCTGCGTGGGGCAGACGGCAAATGAGCCCTAGACCACGGCCCCTAGACCCGCCGAACATCCGATGAGTGCCACTCTCGACCCGGCGCGAACCGTCGACCATCGCACAGATCGACGCTGGGCCGACAACGCCGTGCGACTGATCGAGGCCGACGCACGGCGCAGTGCCGATACGCACCTGCTGCGCTGCGAGCTTCCGGGATGGTCGCGCTGGATCGACGACGGAAGCAACGGTGCTCCGGGCACCGAGGTCGGCGTCGACCTCTATCTGAAGGACGAAAGCACACACCCCACGGGCTCGCTGAAGCATCGGCTGGCCCGTTCGCTGTTCCTGTATGCGATCTGCAACGGGTGGATCACCGAGGGCACCACGGTGATCGAGGCGTCATCGGGATCGACGGCGGTCAGCGAGGCGTACTTCGCGCATCTGATCGGGGTGCCGTTCATCGCCGTGATGACGTCGGGAACGTCACCCGCCAAGACAGCGCTGATCGAACGCGAGGGCGGTCGCTGCCACTTCGTCGAGCGTGCGTCGGATGTGTACGACGAGGCGCTGCGGCTCGAGGGCGAACTCGGCGGACATTTCATCGACCAGTTCACGATGGCCGAACGCGCAACCGACTGGCGTGGGAACAACAACATCGCGGAGTCGATCTTCGCGCAGATGGCCACCGAGGATCATCCGGTGCCCACGTGGATCGTGGTGGGTGCCGGTACGGGTGGAACGTCGGCGACGCTTGGCCGCTACCTGCGCTACCGCAGGCATCCGACGTGGCTGGCCGTCGTCGACCCGGAGAACTCGGTATTCCTGCCCGCGTACGAGACCGGCGACGGATCGCTGCGATCGGAGACCGGCTCGCGGATCGAGGGCATCGGTCGGCCGCGCGTCGAGCCGTCGTTCGTGTCGCAGGTCATCGACCGCATGATCGGCGTACCCGACGCCGCGTCGATCGCGGCCACACGCCATCTGTCGGATCGCCTCGGGCGTCGCGTCGGCGCGTCGACGGGAACCAACATGTGGGGTGTCGCGCAGGTGATCTCGGAGATGGTCGCGCAGCGCCGTGCTGGCAGCGTTGTCTCGCTACTGTGCGACTCCGGCGACCGTTACGCCACAACCTATTTCGACGACGACTGGGTCGCAGCGCAAGGCTTCGACCTCGCGCCGCCCACCGCAGTTCTAGACGAGTTCTACCGGACTGGGGAGTGGACGGGCTGATCGCCGCGTCACGCCGACTCGGGGCCGGCGATCTCTCTCGAGGTGTTGTCGTGCAGTCCGAGAGCTCGAAGTGCGTTGGCTTTCAAGAGCTCTCGTGTCGGCATGTGGTAGCCGCTGTGATCGCCGTAGGCGAGATCGGCGACGGGTATCGAGATGCCGAGGCGGGCTAGCGCTCGTGGCCCACCCAGACGCGTGAACTGCCGATAGTCGTTCGGAGCGAGGATGAGTCGAACGTCGGCACCGGCGCGTTGCACATGAGCGATCATCGTCTCCGGCATCTGGAAGACCCGCAATCGCGCTAACGCGGCACGCAAGCGGATGGACCGAATCCTCCCGGATACGTCAGTGAGGTCCCGTATTCCACGGAAGACCACCCGCTGCCGCTGGAGTTCCAGCCTTGCTGCAGCCGAGTTCGACCCGTGCAGGAACGGTAGTGGCACGTTGGGCCAGACATCCCACCGGTTGACGTTGGCGATCACGGCAACGGTTCGCGATCGCGCCGACTGTCGATGTGCCGTCTCGATCGCGGCGTGGGCCGACATCCAATTTCCGGCGCAGATCCCCAGGTGAGCGATGACGTGAATTCGAGAGAGGTTGAGCTCGTCCAGAATTCGGTTACCGTCGCGGATGTATGAACGCGTGAACAACTTCACGAACGTGTCGTCGGTCGACGTCGTGCCGGACTCTCCGACGCCCCGCCTGTCGAAACGGACGGTACGGCCGCCTCGGGCCGCGACGTCGTTCGCGAGCTCGAGGTACAACCTGGCTGGGCCGCTGCGGATGTCGTGGCCGATCGGGTGGGGGATGAGTACGCGGTCGGCGGTTCCGTGGGTACCTGCCAAAGCGGTATCCCACACGACGATGCCGTCGCGGGTCGTGCGCACCCGTGTCTGTATCGCGCGACCGTCTGGCGTCGTTGCCACAACCGCCTCGGTGACCGGAACGGGTTCGACTCGCCTTCGCTGCGTGGGCATGTGTCGGGACACCCACTGTTGGATGTGTTCGAGTTCCTCCGGGAAATCGATGAGAAGTGCTTCGGTTGCCTGGATGAACGGGGCTTGATCGCTCAGCCCTGTGACCGTGCCTCCTGCAGCGGTGATTGTCTGCGCCAGCGACGAATCCCGTTCGTCGTCCGGAATCAACGCGAGAACGTTCCCCTGTCGCTGGCCGAGAACTGCCGCAGGATCGAGGGTCTTACGGGAGAACGCGCGCGCGGCATCGCGGTGGAGCGTCAGCCCGGCCAGGTGAACCAATTCTTCGGAACCCGGGGTCGGTGCATCTTGGCCTTCAGCGAGGACCGCGTAGAGCATCTGCTGCGTCCGGATGAAGTGCCGGCCGCGCTGGATCGGATCCCAGAGCACGAGGCTTTGCGCGCCCTGCTGGACTCGTTCGTTGGACGGCGCCAAGAGCGCGCCACTGCGGTGTGCAATCACGCAAATCGGTCCGGCACCCATTCGCACGAGATGATCGAATGCCGTGGTGATGCTGTCATCCCAGAGGTCCACGGCTGACGGATCTTCTTGAGAACCCGCGGACTCACCCGTCCCCGTGTAGTCGATTCGGAGGACAAGCAGGCGCTGTGCTGCAAGGAACTCGGCCAGCCGTTTGAAGCCACGCCAGGTGTGGTTGAGTTCCTTCCCCAGCGGTGGGCACACCAGTACCGCGCCGCGAACCAGCCCGTCCTCGGGGTAGGTATATACGCCGAAGAGCGGGCCGGCATCTGACGACAGGTAGGTCGGTGCGTTGACGATCTTCATGGACTAGAGCGCAAGTGCTGCGCGAACTTCGACAGGCCAATCGGAGCTGTCGATCCCATGAATAGCAAACAGCGCCAACGTAATCCGGTCCATGCCAATACCGACGCACGCGCTGTGTGCAGGCTCGCCGTCTGCGGTGGAGATGTCGAAACCGGTTCCGAAGTGGTCCTGGTGGTTGTTGCACGACAGCAGGGCGGTGCCGTCGTCGAGGTCGCCGTACAGGCGCACGACCAGTTCGGTTTTCAGGTTCTCCTCGAGCTGATTCGACGCGAGCATCTTGCCGGTACGGCCGAAGAACGGGTCGTTGGCGGGAACGTCGTCGGCGAGCAGGTGAAGTTTGACGAAGATCTCGTGGGCCACCCGCGTCCAGGTCGCGCGGTGTTCTTTCGCGCCCTCGGGGTCGCCGACGTACACGAACTCCTGCATGCGGAAGGCCTGCATGCGCAGCGGGTCGTCGGACGGCTCGTGGCGGAAGCAGTATCCGTGCACGTTGTAGCGAGATCCGCCCTCTGGCAACGTGTTCGGCAGCGTCGAGTACAGCGGGTGGCACGCCGCCGAGACGAGCATGGTGCCCGCCGACGAGAGGTGGCCGTCCCACGGCAGGCCGGCTTCTCGGTCGAGAAGCAGCGAACGGTGCTCTGCCGAGCCGCCGGTGAAGGTGGAGATGGCCCCGGTCAGCTGCGGGAACGACGCGATGTAGTCGGTCTTCTCGTATGCCTCCCGAGGGAAGATCGGCGGGAACCGGAAGCGCGTGATGTTCTCCTCGCCGTGGGCGTCGACGCCCGCCTGCCACATGATGCGGTCGACCCCGGCGAAAGCAGCCTCGTATTCGGCACCGCGGCCATATAGGCCGTCGAGGCCGGAGGGAATGAGATGTCCCGCTGCGATCAGTTGATCACGGAACTGGCGATGCGCGACCGGAAGGTCGACGATGAGTTGGTCAGTCAATTGGATTACCCCCGTAGTGCGAGGACCAGTTGCGAATTGTTCGCCCGGATCCGGTCGTTGGAAACCATGAGTGCTGGTCCGTATGAGTCGCGAAGCAAACGCCCCATCGAGGCGCGGTGATTCTCGCGGTAACCGTTGATGCCGCAGATGGTCAGTGCACCTGCAACGATTTCGACGACGGCCGTCGACGCAGTCAGTTTGAGATTATTCATCGTGACCGAGAATCCGATGGTCGGTTCGAGGTGTCCGGCCGCGAGGAATTCTTCGTATTGTGCGATGCCGTCGGAAACCGAGCTCTCGAATCGCTGATGCAGTTCGAGGAGGTCGGCGAGTCGAGTCGCTTGGGGCGGCGTCGTGCCAGGCGTCTTGCGCGCGGCGGCACGAACTTCGGTGCGCGCCTTGGCTATTGCGGCGTCGGCCATGCCGAGCCACGCCGCAGCCCACAACGTATGCGACGACGGCTGCATGGTGTGCGCGGAGATGATGGAGTAGTCAACGGGAATCACGTTATCGACGCTGGTGTCGGCCGTGAGGATGAAGCCGGGGCTGCAGGTACCGCGGAAGCCGAGGGTGTCCCACTCCGAGGTCTTGGTGAGCTCGGTCTCGGCGCGCGGACAGACGACAAGCACCTGGTCTCCGGGCGGACTGTCGCTGTTGCGCCGCGCGGTGGTGCAGATGTAGTCCGCATACTCGCCGTAGGAAATGACCGGTGCATTCTTTTCGAGATGGACACGATCGCCATTTGTCTGTACGGCGCAAGTCGAGGACCGCACGTCACCGCCCGTGGTGATCTCAGTGGTCGCGGAGGCGAGTAGCGCTTCGGTGCGTGCGACTTCGCGAGCCAGATCGGCCGCAGCGGGTGTCGCGGCGTGGAAGCGAAGAGTCAGTGCCTGCGAGTGGTGCATGGCAAAAATCATCGCGGTCGAACTGCAGGCAGCTCCGAGTTGTCTTGTCACTCTTGCGAGTTCGCTGATCGAGCTTCCACGTCCGCCGAACTCTACCGGCAGGGATGCCGACAAGAGCCCGTTCTGGCGCAGTGCGTCGACGGCCTCGCGTGGAAAGCGTCCATTGCGATCGACATCATCGGCAGCAGCTGCGGCAACCTCGACGACCGTCGAAGCGTCCAACGCGCATGCAGAATCCAATTCTCCTGTGGTCAACACATTCCTCCCAAAATGCGAAAACGGAGCGGGATTCACGGACTGATAAATCCCCCAAATGCACGGACCTGTCTTTCCCCCTGTGGTCCATTTTTCAATGCGCCTGTAGTATACGAGCACGATGTGACATCTGCAACGCCAGGTTTTGCAGCTTAATCATCGGTGGGGATCATGTTCGGCTCGGGAGGGAACAATGGAAATCAACAAAAGCGACATTCGGGGCATACTGGACAAGTATGGAAAACTAACGGTCGCAGCAGAAGAGGTGTCGGACGATACCGACCTATTCACCGTCGGCTTGACGTCACACGCAACCGTGAACGTCATGTTGGGACTCGAAGATCTTTACGACGTCGAGTTTCCCGAGGAGATTCTGAAGAAGTCGACCTTCTCCAGCGTTAACAGCCTTGCCTCGGCGCTGAGCACCCTCGTCGCTGCCGGAGTATGAGCCTCGTCGTCGGCTGCGACCTTGTCGACGTCGCTGATGTGAGTGTCTCGATCGAAGCGTTCGGAGACCGCTATCTACGGCGCGTCTTCACCGATGCCGAGCTCGCGCGATGCGAAGGGCCCACGCGCGCACAGCGTCTCGCGGCACGCTTCGCTGCAAAGGAGTCGGTCATCAAAACGTTGATCGACTCCGACGCTGCGACCCCGCTGCATGAGATCGAGGTCGTCATGAACGGTCCGGTGCCCGGTATTCGGCTGACCGGAAGCTTGGCTGCTGTCGCCGAACGAAAGAACTGGCGCGAGCCGTCGCTGTCGCTGTCGCACACGTCGACGCATGCGATGGCGACGGTTATCGCCAACGTTGGGGTGTGATGCACCGCACGTCGCGTCGCATACCATCGGTCGCGTGGCGCAATGCGTGGTGCAAGCCGATGACCTGGTCAGGGAGTATCGCCTCGGCGACGAGCGGGTTCGCGCGCTCGACGGGGTGAACCTCACGCTCGACGGTGGGCAGTTCGTCTCCATCGTCGGGCCGTCGGGCGCGGGTAAGAGCACGCTGCTACACATCATCGGGGCACTCGACACCCCGACGTCGGGATCGATCGAGGTCGACGGCGTCGACCTCGCGAGCCTCGACGACAACGCGGCGTCGGCCTTCCGTAGGCATCGCGTCGGGTTCGTGTTTCAGTTCTTCAACCTCGTGCCGACGATGTCGGCGTGGGAGAACGTCGCGCTACCAAGGCTTCTCGACAGTCAGTCGCTGCGACGCGCAAAGCCGCGGGCCGTCGAGCTTCTCGACCGCGTCGGGCTCGGCAACCGTATCGATCACCGACCGTCGGAGTTGTCGGGCGGACAGATGCAGCGCGTCGCGATCGCGCGCTCGTTGATGATGGAGCCGTCGATCCTCCTCGCTGACGAGCCGACCGGCAACCTCGACTCCCACACCGGAGACTCTGTCCTCGAACTGCTGTCCGAGGTTGCGCACGACGCGCCGAATCGCTTGGTGATCATGGTGACTCACGATCCGCATGCTGCCGATGTCGCCGATCGGACGATCGTCGTGCGCGACGGCAGGGTCGCAACCGATGGTGACTAAGCTGTTCGCCGCGCTCACGCGTGTGCGGGTCCTGAACCTGCGTGAGCTGCGTGATCACCGTCTGCGCGTGGTCACCTCGCTCATCGTGGTCGCGGTCTCGTCGGCGCTGTTGATCGCGGTACTCGGTACGTACGGGTCACTGAGCGAGTCGATCCGCGACTTCGACGCCGCGATCAACGGTACGGCCCAGCTCGAGGTGGCGTCGATCGCGGATTCGGGAATCGACGAGTCGGTTGCGGGAGATATCCGCGCACAGGTTCCCGACGCCAAGTCGGTGGTTCCTGTCATCCGCGGTACGGCGGTCGTCGACGACAAACGAATTGCGCTGGTGGGATCTGACTTTCGGGCACGTGCCCTTGCCGGCGGTGTCCAGGAGGCCGCAGCCACCGGGCTGAGCCCGGGCGACCTCGACGACGGCGTCATCGTCGGGTCGGGTACGGGTTTGTCTCTGGGGCAGCGACTCTCGGTCAACGGAGTCGACGTCCGGGTGGTGCGGGTAGTCGACGGTGCGGGACTCAACAACGGCGACTTCATGTTCGCCTATCTCGGCTTGGCTCAACGCCTCACCGGGCTGAGCGGCAAGGTGTCGTCGATCCTCGTCGTCGCAGCGCCGGGCGTCGATGTCGGCACGCTGCGTGACGAGGTGCGGCGCGTCGTCGATGGGCGTGCTGTCGTGGTCGATCCGGGGTTCCGCGCGAAACAAGCTGAGGTTGCCGGGTCGGTGACCCGTGATTCGACGCTGCTCGTGTCGCTCATCTCGCTTGTGATCGCCGCATTCCTCGTGTTCAACACGATGAACATGGCTGTGGCGTCACGCCGGGCGTCGTTGGCGATGGTTCGCGCGTTGGGCGCCAAGCGATCCCATCTGGTCTCTGACCTGCTCGCAGAGTCTGCGGTCTTCGGGTTCGTCGGCGGCTTGATCGGCGTTCCGATCGGAATCCTCGCCGGCCGCTGGGCCATTTCACGGGTTCCGACGACGAAACGGGATTCGGTCTCGATCGTCGTTGACTATCACCTGCCGTCCTATGCGCCGGTCGTCGCGGTGATCGCGTGTGTGCTTGCCTGTGTTGCCGCGACCTCGCTCGCCGCGCGATCGGTGTTCGCCGTGTCGCCGGTCGAGGCGATGGTGTCTGGACAGGTCGCCGACACCGGTCCGCAGCGCGGACCGCTGACTGTGTTGGCAGCGGTCGCTGGTGTTGCGCTGCTCGTCGGATCGTGGTTCATCGCCGTCGATGTTCCGGGACGCCCGGCCATCGTCGCCGGCGCGGTGTATGCCGTTGGCGCGCTTCTGGTCTGCTTCGCGCTGACCCGCCCGCTTGTGCGGCTCGTCGTGTCGGTCGCCCGACGATTCGGCGGTCCTGGACAACTCGCTGCGGTCAACACGGAACGCGCTCCGCGACGCGCCTGGGCGACGCTGATGACCGTTGCGGTCGCCATCGCGGTGGGAATGGGCACGTCTGGTGCGCTCGACAATCTCGTCGCGTCGATCTCACATTCGCTCGACGGACTCGGCGACCCCGACTTCTACGTCTCGTCGACGCCGCGCGACGAGATCCCTGCGGGCGCAGCGTTACCCGGCGCGATCGCCGACGAGGTGCGCGCGGTGCCGGGAGTGTCGCGGGTTGTCGGAGCGCAGTGGGCCAACGTCAATGTGGGTGAGGCTCGGATTCTCGTCCAGGGACTCGAACCGGGATCGACGGCGCCGTTCACCAAAAAGACGACGCCGCAGGCACTTTCCGACGTTCTCGACGGTCGTGGAATCATCTTGTCGAGCGTGCTCGCCCGGTCCCTCGACGCCGACATAGGTTCGACGCTGCGCCTGGCAACACCAACCGGCTATCGCGACCTCGTCGTACGCGACATCGTCGATTACATCTCCATCGACTCCGGTACCGCTGCAATGTCGAATCCGCTTCTCGCGCAGTGGTTCAACCGGACCGGCGACACGTACCTACAGATCGATGTCGAGCCGAGCACCGACCGCGCCGCGGTGCAAGAGCAGTTGCAGCGCATCGTCGACGCGCATCCGTTGCCGCTGTCGGGGACCGCATACGTCTACACCGGAGCACAGGCGCTGGCGGCAACCCAGCAGCAGGCGCAGCAGGCGGGTGCCTTCACTGTCGCCATCCAGTGGATCGTGTCGGTGGCCGCCGCGATCGCATTGCTCAACACACTGTTGTTGTCGGTCCTCGAACGTCGTCGTGAGCTCGGTGTGCTGCGCGCGATGGGGGCGTCGCGTCGATTCATCTCCCGCATGGTGGTCGCCGAGGCCGGCGCAATAGCGGTGGTCGGCACGGTCACCGGGCTCGTGATGGGTACTGGCCTGCACTTCTTGGCCGACAAGATCCTGTCCGCGACGACGTCGCTGGACATCACCTACTCGCCTCGACCGTCGACTCTGCTCTTCGTCGCGGTGTCGATCGTGTTGTGCCTTGTAGGGGCGTTTGTGCCCGCGGCTCGCGCTGCTCGGATGAACATCACCGAGGCGATCGTCGAGGAGTAGCGTCGAATTGGATTGTCAATAATTGTTGACAACGGGCTGGTGTCAACATAACCTGACATCATGCACGACGAACCAACGACACCAGAGCAAGATCTGGCCGGAGCCGCCGCGAGCGACGACCCGGCCATCGGCCTCGCCGCTGTCCGCGCACTGCGGACCCTGGCTGACCGGCTCGAGGAAGTACAGGTTGCGAACGCTCGATCCAAGGGCTGGAGCTGGCAGGCGATTGCAGAGATTCTGCAGATCAGCCGCCAGGCCGTGCACCAGAAGCATTCACAACGTGAGGCCTGAGAGGGCCGAAAGGAGAACCATCATGTTTGGACGATTCAGTCGAGACGACAAGATGATGCTGGCATTTGCCACGCAAGAAGCCGCCGACCTGGGACATCGCCAGCTCGGCAACGACCACCTCATCCTTGGCATGCTGTGCAACGCGCGTTCGCCGTTGTTCGGGCTGCTCGGTGAGCAGGGTCTGAAGCTCGACGCGGCGCGCGACGTCGTGCGGGCTTACCACGAAGAAAACGACGCCGACGAGGAGCAAGCCGCCGAGCAGAGCGCCGCCGAACGCTACGAGGAGGATCGCGAGGCTCTCAAGAGCATCGGGATCGACCTCGACAAGGTCCGCGCCGCCGTGCGCGACCGCTTCGGCGACGACCTCTCCGAAGGCTGGGCCGAGCGACCCGAGCGTGGCCGTGGTCCGCGTGGTCGCGATTGCGGTCCTCGTGGCGGGGGTCCCCGTGGTCGGGGCCGTGGACACGGTCACGGTCACGGCCGTGGGCGCGGTCGGGGCTTCGGCCCTGGCTTCGACCCGCGCGAGGGCTTCGACCCGCGTCGCGGAGGCCCCGGGGGCTTCCCGGGTGGTCCGTTCCCGGGTGGTCCGTTTGGGGGCCCCTTCGGGCCCGAGGGTCCGTTCGGTGCCGAGTTCGGTCCCGGGCAGTTCGACGGCGAGTCCGACGGTCGGGGCCCCTGGGAGCCCGGTCGCGGACGGCGCGGCCCGCGCGGTCGCGGTGGCCGACCTCGCTTCGCGTCCGAGACCCGGGACGCTTTCCGGGCTGCGGTCGAGATCGCCCGTGAGCGCAACGACCAGCTCCGCGCCGAGTATCTACTCCTGGGCATCCTGGAGGTAAACGACCCGGCGTCGCGCGCCGTCGTCGAATCTGCCACGAGCGCAGAGGATCTCAAGGCCGCCGTACTGGCGAGCCTGCCGGAGGTCGACGCGGAGGTTTGATCTCGGGCCTGTCCGTGCGCAGAAAGTTACACGCCAGGGGTGGTCCGCCTGTACCGGTACAGGTGGACCACCCCTGAGTCGTAGGTTTCTGCGCGCGCAGGAGGCCCTGTGGAAGGATTTCCCGCGCGTGTCCGAATCCGGTGCACACTGTGTCGCCATGGATGACTTCGGAGTGCACCGGGTTGCCGAGCTGCTGCGCGACGGAATGTCGCCGAGAGATGTTCGACGCGGCGTCGAAGAGGGCCAACTCCTGCGACTGCGCCACGGCTGGATGGCCACCGATGGTGCCGACCCGCTGGTCGTCGAGGCGGTCCGCGCGGGCGGCTGCCTCACGTGCGTGGCGGCGCTCAAGCTGCACGGGTTCTGGATTCCCCCGCGCGTCAAGGCATTACACGTGCGCGGGACGGCCTCGGCGCATCGTCGACATCCCCGACGATTCTGCCGCCAGTACGGCGGGCACATGAGGGTCGACGCCGCGGTCGACGAGCCGGTGACCGCCTTGCGCCACGCGCTGCGATGCCTGACCGGCGAGCAGACGATCGTCGTCACCGACTCGATGCTCCACCGCCGATACCGTTACGACGCAGGCAAACCCGTCGGAAAGCCCAGCGACGCGGGCGAGCTTGCGGGCACGTCCGGCGGCGCGGGTGACCTCGGGGGTAAGTCCGGCGGCGTAGTCACGCTCGCGGGCGAGTCCGGCGGCGACGACGAGGCGGAGTCCGACTTCGTCGTGCCGACCGTCGAGGAGATCCACTCGGCGTTCGACGGTGCGCCGAAGTCGGTGAGGCGACTGCTCGACGAGTGCGACCCCAAGGCTGCGTCGGGCATCGAGTCGATCACGCGGGTTCGTATCCGCCGCAAGGGTGTACGGCTGACGACGCACGCACACATCCCGGGTGTCGGGCATGTCGACATGCTGATCGGAGACAGGCTGGTCGTCGAGGTCGACGGTTATGCGTTTCACTCCGGGAAGGAGAGCTTCCAAGAGGACCGTCGTCGAAACCAGGTGCAGGCCGCGGGCAACTACGTGTACATGCCGTTCACCTACGACGACGTGGTCAACCGGTGGCCCCACGTCGAGGCGACGATCATGGGCGCCGTCCACAACGGGGTGCACCTCAATCCGCGGCGGCGCTCGACGACGATCCTGACGTCCGACGAGTTCTTCGAGCAGCTCGACTCGCGCAGATAGTTACAGTTCTGGGGCCGTGGGCCTGTACCGGTACATGTGCACCGCCTGTGGGCTGTAGTTTTCTGCGGCCCGGTCGGGGCCCGGGCCCCGGGTCGCTGCTCGATGACGATCCTCACGTGCGACGAGTTCTTCGAGCAGATCAACTCGCGCAGATAGTTACGACTCTGGGACCCTTGGCCTGTACCGGTACATGCGCGCCGCCCGTGGGCTGTAGTTTTCTGCGGGCGCACGCGCGCCGGACTACCCGACCGCCAGCCCGACGGCCGTGAGTACGGCCCACGCGAGCATGGCCATGCCCGTGGCGCCGAGCGACGGAATGAGCCCCGGGCCGACGGCTCCGGCGCGGACCGCCTGGTAGGCCTTCCACAGCAGGGGAGCGGCGAGCAGGCCGAGCAACGCCCACGGGGTGGCCGCGACGAGTACGACGCTCATCACGAGCGGAACCAGCAGCAGCACGCCGTAGAAGCGTCGGGTTGCGCCGTCGCCCATGCGCACGGCCAGGGTGTTCTTGCCGGACTCGCGGTCGG
Organism: Gordonia sp. 852002-50816_SCH5313054-c; assembly: GCF_001665925.1. Lineage (NCBI taxonomy): Bacteria > Bacillati > Actinomycetota > Actinomycetes > Mycobacteriales > Gordoniaceae > Gordonia > Gordonia sp. 852002-50816_SCH5313054-c. Next base: position 27,937 of record NZ_LZTE01000037.1, on the reverse strand, counting down.
TGGGGATGTCGCGCAGGTTGTTGACCACGAGCACCGCCGTCGAGAGCGAGCCGACCCCGACCGCGCACGCCAGTCCCACCCAGTCGACGGTCCCGACGGTGACGTACTCGGTCCCCAGCACCGCGACGAGCCCGAAGAAGACGAACACCGCGACCTCGCCGAGCCCGATGTAGCCGTACGGCTTCGACCCTCCGGTGTAGAACCACGCCCCGGCGATACAGATCGCTCCGACGATCACGAGCCACCAGGCCGTCGTCGCTGCGAGTACCAGACCGCACACGGCCCCGATCCCGAAGCAGAGGAACGCCGCGCGCTTGACCGACTCCGGTGATGCAGCGCCAGAGCCGACGAGGCGCATCGGGCCGACGCGCTCGTCGTCGGTGCCGCGGATGCCGTCGGAGTAGTCGTTGGAGAAGTTCACGCCGATGATGAACGCGATAGCGACAACTGCGGCCAGCGCAGCCTTCCACCAGTTCACGCCACCGATGTGCAGGCCTGCGCCGACACCGGCTACGACGGGTGCGATCGCGTTGGGGAGTGTGCGGGGTCGCGCCCCGGCGATCCACTGCTTTGGGGTTGCCACCCTAGAACCCTAGACCGACGGTGAGCTCGGACGCGGGGCACCACCGGCGACGCGCCCGATCACGGTGAACTGGTCACAGCAGCCCACCCGTCACAGCAGGCACCCATCACAGGAGCGCACCCGGCTACTGGCTCGACAACCCGAACGCGGTGAGCACAGCCTTGGTCGCCTGGTCGGACGGGAACGCGCCGTGGACGTCGATGACCTGGATGCCCTCGGCGTCCATGGCGGCGGCGTATCCGGCGCTCTGATCCGACGACGCGCCCTCGACGCTCTGCTTGATCACGGCGATCTTGGCCTTCGGATACTTCTTGGTGAGCTGGTCGATCAACGGTTGGACCTGCGCGGCGAGCGGCGTGCCCTGATCGGGCGTGCTCGCGTAGTTGAGCAGGATGAGATCGGGTGTGACCTCGGGGCGGATCAGCTTCGCGAGGTTCTCCTGTGCATACGAGGGGCCCTTGCCCGCGGTGCTGCCGTTCCAGTAACCGATCGGACCGTTGGTGCCCTCGCCGAGGCCGGTCATGGGTCCGTAGGCCTCGGTGGAGGTGTTCCAGTACTTGGTGGCGACCGGCCGGTCGAGTGCCTTACTGATCGCCGAACCGAGCGCCGGCGCCCAGCCCTGCTGATCGGCACCCGTTGCATCACCGAGCAGCACAATGGTCTTGGGGGTCTTGGGCGACGACTTCGCGCTGTCCATGAACGCAACCGTCGCCGGGGTCGCAGTCGGTGCGGTACTCGACGGCGCAGCATCCGATGGCGTACCGCTCGACGCAGTCGAACTGACGCCGCTTGTGCGGTTCCCCGACACCACAAGTCCGACGATCAGCACGACAACACAGACGATCATGACCACCCAGGCCCAGATCGGTGCGGAAGCCCAGATTCGCTTCAGCAGACTTCCCATGCGATTAACCACTCCATCTTCTCGCCCACGCCCCGAAGGGTCACAATAGCGGCCCGTCGGTCAACAGTCGCTTTGTACGTGCAAACCACGCATTCGCGCGCCAATCCACTCGCCGAGAATGGGGCCCGGATCAAACGAGTGTCCGAGTCCTTCGCGCCGATCGCGCGCGACCTTATCTCCGAGGCTGCAGGCTCGCGCAAGTGCGGCCTCGGTCACGTGCACAGGGTTGATCTCGTCGGCGCTGCCGTAAATCGCGAGAATGGGCACGTCTGTTCGTGCCGACGGTAACGCGAAGCGCTGCAAAGTGTTTCGAAGCAGCGCAGTAGCGTCTGATGAGTCCTGCGCCGCCGCAGAGCCCAATGCCTGCGCGTCGGGGCTGTGCGACTGTGCGGCCAGAGCGGTCCGACCGCTGGCACAAGACATCCTGGCGTCGACGTCGGGCGTCGAGAGTCCCGGCAGATATGTGCCGGGGTCGATGCGCGAATCCGCCCGCGACGCCCCGACGACGATCAGGGGATAAAGGAATCGCTGGGCGGTGTTGAGTGTGCCGTCGGCGTAACCGGTCATGTCCAGAACCGGCGACATCGCGACGGCTCCGACGAGTTCGCCTGTCTGCGTTGAGTTTTCGTACTTTCCGTACTGCTCGGCTGTTGCCCACGCCGCTGCGCCTCCCTGCGATGGGCCGACGACGACCCACTTCGCGCCGATCGTCGGCTCCACCGAGCGGGCAGCGTGTACGCCGTCGATCACGTTGTATGCGGCGGTCCGCGGCTCGAGGTAGGGGTGCGGCGGGGCGTCGACGCGGGTGCTCAGCCCCTGGTAGTCGACGGTCACCACGGCGTATCCCGCGCGGACGAACGAGCCGATGAGCGAGACCTCGCCGAACATGTCCGGATGGTCGGACGGCCCGCAGTCGCGTGCGAGCCCCGTCGTGCCATGCGCGAACGCGATCAGTGGCCACCCGCCCGCGGGCCATGAGCCACCCGGGACGAACACCGCCCCGGTGACCGCGGTCTGCGAGCCGTCGACTCCAGACGTCGACGTGTAATTCAAACGGGTGACACGGGTGTGCGGCGGGAGCGCTGCCGTCCACGAGTTGAGGCCGGGCGACGTCGTGAGCACGTCACCGCGTGCTTGTGTGGTCTTGGTCACTGATGAAGATGATGCGTCGTTTCCGCAGGCAGTAGCCACGCACAGCGTGACCACGCACGCGCACGCGAAGACCAACGCTTTTCTCACACGGAGAATCTAGCGGGTCGTGCGAACACGGTGCCGTCTGCTTGCGCGGGGGTGCCCCGTCCATGATTCTGTTTCGCGTGGGAGTGCAGATCAGCACGCGTGACGACGCGGCAGCAACGCGGCGTCGTCATGGCACTCCGCCCACACCTCTGCGCGACCCCAATGTGGTGACGGTTCCGCGCGACGGCGAGGTCTACGCCTATCTCGGTCCGCAGATGAGGTGGGTTCAGCTGTTCCTGATTGCCGCGTTCGTCCTCGCGGGGGCGTCATTGTTCGTCTTCGCGACGGCTCACCCGCTGCTCTGGCCCGCGCTGATCGTGCTCGCGCTCAACGCGGCGAGTGTGGTCTTCGCAGCGTGCACCGGAATGTCCCGACGCCGCGTGCAGTGGCGTTCGCACCAGACACTCGCGGCGAGCTGGGAGCCCGACGACGCCCGATACCCACGCGTCGACGTCTTTCTGCCCACGTGCGGCGAAAGTCTCGCCATTCTGCGCAACACCTACGAGAACGTCTCGCGCCTGTCGTGGGGGAGCCGCATCAAGTTCTATGTCCTCGACGACGCCGCGCGGCCAGGCGTCGAATTCCTCGCCGAGGAGTACGGCTTCACCTACATCGTCCGGCCCAACCGCGGTGAGCTACGCAAGGCGGGAAACCTCAGACACGCGTTCGGCATCAGCTCCGGGCATCTTATCGTGATCTTCGACGCCGACTTCTGTCCGCGCCCCGACTTTCTCTGGCATCTCGTGCCCTACCTCGACGATCCGCGAGTGGGGGTGGTGCAGAGTCCGCAGACCTTCGCGACCACCGAATCAATGAACTGGATTCAGCGGACTGCGGGGGCGACACAGGAATTCTTCTACCGCTGGGTGCTGCCGTCACGCGACGGCTTCGATGCGGCGACGTGTGTCGGCACCTCTGCGGTGTATCGGCGGTCGGCACTCGAGGCCGTTGGCGGGTTCGCGCCGATCGACCACAGCGAGGATCTGCACACGGGCCGGCATCTGCAGCAGGCCGGTTACCGGGTCAGTTACGTCCCGGTGGTGCTCTCGCGCGGGTTGTGTCCCGCGGATCTCGCCGGATTCCTCAACCAGCAGTACCGCTGGTGCATGGGATCGCTGTCGCGCCTCCCGAATCCGGCGCTGACCACGGCTCCCGTCCGCCCGACGATCCGGCAGCGCCTCGCGGCCCTGGCAGGTGTCTTCTACTACCTGACGACTGCCATGAACGTCTTCATGCTGTTCATTCCGGGGATCGTGATGGTCGCGTTCTATCCGGCCGATGTGCATCCGGCGCAACTCGTTCCGTTCCTGCTGGGACTGTGGGTGTATGTGGTTCTTTTTCCGTTGGTGTCGCGCAGCAGGTGGCGATTCGAGGTGCTCCGGATTCAGATGGCGTACAGCTTCGCGCATACGGTTGCCATCTGGCACAAGCTCACCGGACGCGAGAAGAGTTGGGTACCCACAAGCGTTGTCGGAAAGACGAATTCACTTGCGCGGTCGATCAGTCTGCTCGGAGTTGTCGCACTCGGCGGATCACTCGCGCTCTTCTGGGTTCTCCTCGTGCGTGACGTGCGCGAATACGGGCTCTGGGAATTCTTCATGCTCGTCGGATTCGTGGGGGCCTACACCTATCTCGCCCTGCCGCTGCTATCCGAGTTCATCAAGATACTCATCTCACATCAGCGTGCATCGTCGAAGGTGTCCGACGAGATAGGCGCTGCCACCGCGACTGCTGAGGCGTCCGACGTCACGGAGCGCGCGGCATGAGTGAACCCGAGTTCGGGCCGCAGGCTCCTCAGCGTCGCTCTCCTGAGCGTCCCGAGGTGACGGAACGTCGCCCCACCGAACCCAATTGGAACCGCATCACTGTGTTCGAGGTGGTCGGCTACACGCTCGCGATCGTCTTCATCGGGGTGCTCGCGATGGGCGTCTTCGACATCATGCTCCCGTGGTCGACGTGAGACTGACCGACATCCTCGCGCCTGCCACCCCCGCGGTTCCCAAGCGACAGTTCTTCGACGACATTGCGGGTCTGCGCGGCATAGCCGTGCTGGTCGTCGTGGCGTTTCACTCGCGTATCCCGTTCATCCCTGGCGGATTCGTGGGTGTCGACATCTTCTTCGTCATCTCCGGATTCCTCATCACCCGGCTGCTCGTCAACGAGTTCGAGCAGACAAAGACGGTGTCGTTCAAGGGTTTCTATGCTCGACGCTGCCGCCGCATCGTTCCGGCGGCCTCATTGGTGATCGTCGTCTCGCTCGTGGCCGCCATCATCACGATGCCGCTACTGAAGGTGTTCAAGCAGTCGCTCGATCTTCTCGCCGCGGCAGCGAACGTGGCCAACTGGCACTTCATCGCGCAGAACGCCGACTACCTCTCGGGTGCGATAGACGGCAGCCTCGCGACGCACTTCTGGTCACTGTCGATCGAGGAGCAGATCTACCTCGGCTGGCCGTTGATCATCTTTGCCGCCGCCGTTGCGGTGTCGAGAACCGCTCTGCGCCGACGTCTTTCGCCCCGAGTCTCGATCGGTGTGGTCGTCGGTGTGATCACAGTGGTCTCGCTCGTCTGGTGCATCCAGACAACCGCAGCCGACCCCGCGTACGCCTACATGGCGACGCAGACCCGCATCTGGCAGTTCGGCGTGGGCGCACTCATCGCCGTCGCATCGCCGTGGCTCGCCACCCTCGCTGGTCGAGCTGGTCGAGCTGGTCGAGATGCCCCTACCGCTGGTGGAGACCACCCGGCCCGCTGGTCGAGCTTGTCGAGACCACCCGCCGCCGGTCGAGATGCCCCTACCGCTGGTCGAGATGCCCTTACCGCTGGTCGAGCTTGTCGAGACCACCCCGCCGTCACGTTGCTCGCCGTCGTGCTCGGCTGGGCGGGTTTCGCGGGCATCGTCGCGGCGTGTGTGCTGATCGATTCGCGCACGCCCTATCCCGGAACCGCGGCGCTGCTGCCGACGCTGTCGGCGGGACTCGTCATTGTCGCGGGTCAGCTCGCCGGTACGGGTCTGCCGCTCGTCGGCAGTTTGCTGTCGCTTGCGCCGCTGCGCTTTCTCGGGCGCGTGTCGTATTCGTGGTACCTGTGGCACTGGCCCGTGCTCGTCATCTTCGAGGCGCAGACCGGCATTCGCTCATGGCCGGTGCTGGTGGCCGTTTCGGTGGGATCGCTTGTGATAGCGACGTTGTCGACGCTGTACTTCGAGGAACCGATCATCGCCAACGCCGAACTCCGTCGTAACGCGTCGGCGTCGATCTCTGTCGGACTCACCGGACTGGTCGTCGCGCTGTCGGTGTCGCTGACTGCCGGTGTCCTCGTGGTGAAGGCGGCGAGCCGCGACACCGTCGCGCACGCGTCGTTGAATTACGACGCCGTGTTCGGCCAGGCGCGCTCGACGATGAGTGGGCCGGTGACGCCCAACCCGTTCCAGGCATACGACGACAGGCCATCGCCCACCGAATGTCTTGTGCCGGTAGGGCAGCAGAACCCCACGCGGTCGTGCGTCTTCGGGCGCGCGGATGGTATTCCGGTGGCGCTTTTCGGTGACAGCCACGCCGAGCAGTGGTCTGAGGCCCTCCGCAGCATCGGTGATGCGCACGGCTGGCAGATACACCAGTTCACCAAGGCCGCCTGTCCCGCACAGGATCTCACTCCTCGACCGCGCCAGCAGGATCCGTTCAACAAGCAGGACTGTCTCGACTGGCGTTCGTCCTCCCTCGATGCGATCGACGAACTCCACCCGAAGATCATCATCATCTCGTCGCTGTCGACCTACGTTCCTGATTACCCATCGTCGCAGGAGGCGTGGGACCGCACGCTCGCGAGACTCCGCGCCACCGGCGCACGCCTGGTGTACATCGAGGACACACCGTATCCGGGATTCCAGATCGCCGACTGCATGTCGGGTGCGCTGGACAACTGGCACAGGTGCGATTTCGGACTCGACGGCTTCATCCGCATCGAGCCGATACTCGACGCCCAGGCGCGTGGCAAGGACACCGACATCACCTCGATCGGTGTCAACGACCTACTGTGCGAAGGCAATACGTGCTTCCCGGCGCGCAACAAGATCATGTTCTACCGTGACGACTCACACCTGACGAACACGGCCGCAACGGTTCTCGAGCCTGCGCTCGTCAGCAGACTCGACGAGCAGCGATTCGACTACACCGCCCGCTAAGTGCCCTGAAGCTTGGCAATGGCCTCGCGAAAAGCGTTGAGGCTCTGCGGCGTCGAGTTGAATCGCCAGTCGCGTTCCTTGTCGACCTGGAACCAGAGTGCTCCCTCGAGGCGATCGGTGGCTTCGACGATGCCGAAGAAGCGTCGTATCCAGTCGGCCTTTGCGTCGGGTGTCGTTCCGTCGGTGCTCGCCACCTCGGTGATGAGGATCGGGCGGTCGGAATCGAGGCGGGCCAGAGTGCTCAGGCTGTCGGGGAACAGTTCCTCGGGCCACTGCCATCGATGTCCGGAACCGTCGCCCCAGTTGTATCCGTCGAGGCCGAGGTAGTCGACGTGGTCGTGGCCGGGAAACGCAGACGTGAAATCGGTTGTGCCAGCAGTGAGTACGTTGGGTGCCCAGACAAAGCGGACGTTGTCGGCGTGCGCGTCGTCGAAGATCGAGTGCATCCGTAGCCACGCTGCCCGATACTGTTCTGCGGTGTTGCCGCTGACGCCGATCGACCACGGATACCAGGTGCCGTTCATCTCCTGCGCGAAGCGCAGCAGGACTGGTTTGCCCCAGACGGTCAGGCTCGACGCCCATTTGCGCAGTTCGCCGTCGAACACTCCGGACGCGATGCGTGCCAACGAGAACAGCGGCTGCACAGTGCCGCCGCCCGGGTCCCATGGCTCCAGGCTCAGTAGCGGAACCGCACCCGACGCCGCGATGGCGTCGAGGTCTGCGGTCGGTAGTGAGTCGCCGAAGGAGACGAACCGGTGCAGATAGTGTGGGCTGCTGCCCGCCAATTCGGTGAGTCGCGCGATCGGCGTCGACGCCACGCCCTCGCGGGGGAGGACCTCGGGAATGAATGCGCCCCACTGTCGCTGCGAGGTAGGCGATGTCGGCTGTTCAGGTGTGGAGGTGCACGCCGCCACGGCTGCGAGTCCACCCAGCGCGGCCAGACGCAAAATGTCGCGTCGGGGCAGCGGTATCGGGGGCACCCCGCAATGTTAGGCCCCAGGCCCAGGGTCGAGCTTCTTGATCCAGACGTCCCACGTGATGTCCGACGTGTACGCCGAGTGTTGGTGTACGGCGTCGTGGGGGTAGTCGTCGGGTGATGGATCGGGAAGCAAGGCTTCGACGATGCGACCATTCTCTCTGACTAGATAGCACCCGCTGAACACTTCTCGTGGAACGACGAATTCGTTGGCGTAGCGCTTCAGTTTGCCGTCTTCGGTGTAGCTGACCACGCCGTCGCCGATGTAGTCGGTGAACCGGACGAGGTTGATCCACCTGTTGTCCAGCGCTTTTCGCAGTATGAGGTGGGTCTCATGGCTCAACGCCGCGGGAAAGGCTCGGCCGTATGCCCACCCCAGTTGCGAGCCGTACGTCAACAGCGAGAGCCGTGTGCGTTCCGGGCCTTGCTCCCGTGTGATGCGGTGCGCGAGGGCGTACATGATCATTGAGCCCTGGCTGTGCGCGGCCAGGATCAACCGCCGATGACGTCTCGTGCTCAGGAATCGATCCAGGTCGCGAATCGCGCGCGGTGCGTACGCGGGTGGCACGAGTGGATGTGCCTCGCGGGGCCAGAAGGATGCGAGGTCCCACAGCACGCCCAGGGATCGGCCTGCCTTTCGTGGTTTCTGTGCGGCGTTGAACATCGCACGCAGAAGCAGCAGACCGACGAGACCGAGTGCGCCGATGCCGACCCACTGCAGACCTTCGCCGCGGCGGACAAGGCTGGTGCTGGCGGTGGCCACGATGCCCGCGATCATCGCGCAGAGAGCGAGTGTGCCAACGCAGACCGGGATGCGGAGCTTTGCGGAGGCCACGCCCCACCTGATGCGCCGGCCGAAGGAGCGTCGTGGCGACGTGTCGAGCAACTCGAGGTCGGCCAGTTGTGGACCAGCAAGCTTCGCTCGGGCTCGACCGTCGACGACGATTACCCCGCCGAGAAACACGACGGTTCCCAGACCCCAGATGACGACAGTGACTCCCCACATCCAGGCAGTGCTGGCGTACGAGTCGGGTAACGGCACCGGGTTCTCGTGATCGGGTTTGCTGTGATCGATGACGAGCGCGGCCAGTCGGGTGAACCCGACGCCCAGCCCGACTCCCCACAGCACGCCGATCGCAGCGACGAGAGGAGCGTGTAGTCCGTTGAGCCAGGGAGTTGTCGGCTTCTCACGGGCACCCCACCACGCCTTCAGATTGCGCGGTAGCACCAGCGCGCCGACGGTCGTGAGAATGGCTGCGCCGACCAGCGCGGCGTCGAGCCAGAACAGCCAGGTGATCGCATCGCCGACGATGTGCGGTGGCTTCGCGGCGAAGTTCGTCACGACGAGAAGCGTCGACGATGCGACGACCCAGAGCACCGCAGGCCACGACACGAATGCCTTCGTCCACGATTCGGGCGTCGATGTCGCGCGAGGGTCGACGCATAGAGCTGTGGCCACGATGACCGCAGTGAGCATGGCGACGACGAGTCCCCAGATGGCGCGCGGTACGGTGTGGTCGCCCAACACGATTGTGGCAGTGCAGATTCCGGCAACGGCGTGTGTGGTGATCAACACCGTTGCCCTGCCGTCCGAGGGCGAGACGAACGCATCGGTCGCAATGAGCGGAACCTCGGCGGGGTCGGTGGCCGAGGGCGATTCGTTGAAACGCGCTGGGTTCGTGGGCGCCGAATCCGCGGGCACGGAATCAGTGGGCACGGAGTCAGTGGGTGCCGAGTCAGTGGGCCCGTCCACGTCTTTGTCGTTGTCGCCGTACAGACTCACGAAGCCGCCGACGAGGAAGATCGCGAGGAGGCAGCCGAGGACGGCCCAGTCGCGCCAGGCGCCGTCGTGCATCCGGCGAAACAGCACGCCGTCGATCAGGAATGTCAACTGCGCGATCATCGTGACCGTCAGGGCAAGTCCGAGTAGTCGTAGCAGTGCACGCAGCACGACGACGCAGCACTGTGCGATCGGATTGTCCTGTGCGGCTTTCGGATACATCCACCCCGCAACATTGACCAGTGCGAAGGGGCCGAAGAGTGCCCAGATTGCCTGTATGGCCATGCCGGAGGTCATGTTTCCCCACCGGTACGCCACACGGTTACGGGGGCGTCGGACGTGGGCTGGTCGTTCGGGATATGTCGTGAAGACGCCCTTGAATCCCTCGCCGGAAACTTCGACGACCCGCGCGCTGTCGAGGATGACCGCAGATTCGGTTCCGCTGACCCCGTGGGTCAGGAGCACGAACGGTTCGGGAGCCTGGTCATCGTCGGCCATGAAAGAGGATTGTCCCACCTCCCGAATGGCCGAGTACGTCGTTCGGAGGACGCGACTTTCCGCGTGCATCGTTCCCGAGGTGAGTTCCGCGACAGGACCTTTCCTGTCGCGGACGGCGGCCGCAGGCAGTAGTCCGGGTGGCGTAGTCCGAACGGTCGAACCTCGCCATCGGACGCGTTGGTGGCCGTCGTGGGGTGCAGACTGTGCAGGCTTATTGTCGATCACAGGCGGTGACCATGACCGGACGCTATCCCTATCAACCTGCTCCTACGGGGCAGTCGTCGAAGATCAGTCGCAAAGCGATTGTCGGGGGAGGCGTCGGGGCACTGTTTCTCATGATGGCCAGTTGCGGTATCGGTGCGGCGCTCGGCGGTGGTGGCGACAGCACACAGGCGGCACCGACCGTGACGTCGACGACGACGCTGACCGAGACCACCACGGCGGCGTCGAACGAGACTGTTTGGCGCACCACAACAGTCACGCCATCTCCGACGGAGACCACCACCGAGGTCGCCGATCAGACCGACGATTCGGCCAATACGCCGCGCGGACTGGTGGGGCCGAGGACAACGACGCCAACCGCGAACTCCGATTCCGGGGCCGGTAGCGCGTCCTACGGAAGCTGCTCGGCAGCACGAGCGGCCGGCGCGGCTCCGTTGTACGAGGGACAGCCGGGCTACTCGTCGAGTCTCGATCGTGACGGCGACGGGGTTGCCTGCGAGTAGATCGGCTAGCCGACGACCAGGCTCCCGATGATCGGTCGGGCCAGTTTGTTCTGCGGCAGTTCGGATTTCGAGCCGTGGGCTGCGAGGGATGTGCGCGAGCTTGAGCGTCGCGCCACCCAGGAGGAGAAGACGAGCACCAGAACGGTGCCCATGTGAGCCGACGCGACGACGTGGTGTTGCCGGTCGAGATGTGGGCGACCTGACGTAGCGGGCCCTCACTGATCTCACCGCAGGCGCGGCATCGGTTGCGCCGGAAGTCGCCGAAGTGTGAACACCTCGGCGAAGCGGATCTATCGAGCGCTGCCGCGGTACTTCCGGTGGTACTCGTCGTACAGGTCGGCGTTGCGAACCCGCTCGTTGTGCTTGACCAGATCGGGATTCAATCCGTGCTGCTCGAGTCGATGCCTGCGGTAGATGACGTTCAGGGCGATCGAGAAGAAGATGTACGCGATGGGGATCGGAGAGAACATGATGAACCGGACGCCCCAGTCGGCAGGAACGAAGAGCATCGGCAGCATCAGGATGATGCAGGGAATGGCCCAGCGGACCACCATGCGCATCGGGGCGCCCTTGCCTGCCAGGTCGTTGGCGACCCAGGCACGCATGGAGTCCGGCAGCACTGCGCCATAGCAATAGCGGACGTACTGCCAGCCCCTTGGTCGAGCCGCGGTGTCTGCCATGGTTTGCGCCCTTCTCGAAATTCAATCGCGTGCTACTGAATTCTACGCGAACGCGCATACCGGACGTCGTCGAGGTGTTGTGACGTACGACGTATGCGCGGAGTGAAGCGTGAAGCCCCGGGTAGCGCTCGGTGTTGCGGCAAGGCCTCGTGGGGCAGCCAGCCGCGTGTCGGAAGGCTGCCCCGCGTGTTGCCGCGCAGAAGTATGGAGTTCTCAAGGTTCGTGCGCGGTCCCGCGGTGCGGGTGCGCAGGGGTGTGGTCTCGGGTGCGGAGGTGTGTGGTCTCTGAGGGCGGTGTCGGGTCAGTGGTGGTGGCGGTGGGCCAGGCTCAGATGGATCGTGCTGGGTTGGATGACGCCGGGCTCGCTCGTGTCTGGCTCGGTCATGCTGCGGCGGGCAGGTTGTCGAGGTTCATGGTGCGTCGGTGATAGGACATGATTGGTTCGCGTTGGGGGTCGACGGTGGTCGGTGGAATGAGCCAGGGGTGGCGGTCGTGGCCCATGACCACGTCCCAGCCGCGGTGGTGCACGTCGTCGTGGCACCAACTGCACAGCAGGCAGCCGTTGTCGAGGTCGGTGTCGCCGCCGTCGGCCCAGTGGGTGATGTGGTGAGCGCGAGTCCATGAGGCGGGCGCCCCGCATTTGATGCAGCTGTGGTCGCGCTTCTTCAGCGCTCGGCGTTGGGTGCGGGTGAAGAGGCGTTTGGTGCGGCCGACTGCCAGCGGGACTTCTTCGCCGTCGGTGATCATGACAGTGACGTCGGCGTCGCAGGCAAGACGTCGGGCGGTGGCTTCGGTGACTGCGCCCATGAACGGCAGCGTCGACAGTTCGGGAGTTGCTGCGGGAATGGTCAATCCGAGTTGTGTGGGGGAGGCCAGGCCGGCGAACGGTTGAGTGATCACGTTGTCGCCGTTGATGTTCGACGATGCGTCGGTGGCCGCGCCGTTGGCGGCGAGATCAAGGATGATCTCGAGCGCGTCGGCGCAACGACGTTCGGGACCGCGCGGGTCGTGCGAGCCGTCGGGTTGCGGTTGCGGCGCCGAGAACTTGTCGATAGCAGTCATCAGTTTCTCGGCGACGACGGCGTCGAGATCGGCTTTGACGCGGAGTCGGCCGTCGACTTTGGTGGTGGTCACCGAGTTGATGCAACGGTCTTCGGCGGCTGGCAGACCGCCGGTGTCGTCGGATCGGATATTGCCGACTGTGCGGGCGTATTCAAAGATGTCGGCCGGTGTTGTTGTCGAGAATGCCTGAGCGGCAAGCGAAGATGCGAACTGCCGCCGCTCGTCTCTATCGATAGGGGTGGCGCTGCGTTGCTCGATATGGGCTAGTCCGCGCACTATGGCGTCGACATGTGCCGACGAGAACGCGCCGTCTGCGGAGAACCCGTCGACAGTGCCGAGGCTGCCGAGGGCCCGACCTATGCGTACCCATCGGTGCGCGTCGGCGGGAGCCACTCCGAGTTCGCCCAATAGTTCAGTCATCTTGCGGCCCTGGCGTTTATCGACGCCGAGCCTACATAGCGTGGCCGTATGTGCGGCGAGCTGGTGCTCGGTGACGTTGCGCAATTCGATCAACGCGCGGATAGTCTCGCAGGCGAGGGTGGCGTCGTCGTGGTTGGCGCTCACGGCATCGCGAACCACGGCGATAGCGTCGCGCAGCGCGGCGGAAACAGAGTGGGTGGAAACAGGGTCGGCGAAGACGGGGTCGGCAAGAACAGAGTCAGTTAAAACGGCTATTGGCGACGAATCGGGCATGACTCCAAGGTACACGAATGGACGTTCGAATCAAGGGCTATTTCTGCTGGTAGAAGGCCTGTGGATAACTCGGTTTCAGGCGGCGAAATTGTCGGTGGCGAGTGGTATAGGCGACCAATTACGTGCCGAGGTTCGAGCACTCGCCCGAGCCGGACTAGAGCGAACGTGGAGGAGTGCGTACGGTCCACTGCGCGTCGTCGTATCAGCAGAATGCGCTCACGAGCGGCAATGCGATGCAGCGTCGAAATCCGTCGGTCATTGGTTCATCGGGCTTTGAGGTCGCCGGTGTTCACGACGAGCAACGGTGTGCACGCCGACTCTGATCCGGCCGGGTTCACAGCTCAGAGGTCGGAGTGCAAAGACGAAGGTGAACAGGTGGGAGTGGCGTACGCGGCCCAGTTGTACGGGAGCGCGGCGTCGTCGCACTACAGCAAGCTCGGACCATCGACGCCGGCTGTGAAAGGTTATGTCGCGGTGTGGGTTTCGGGATTGTCGAATGGCACCGGGGGAGCGGGTCATGTCGCGATCGTGCTCGCTGACCAGGGTGGGTCGTTGCAGATTCTGACGCAGAATTCAGGTGCCACGCATATCGGATCGATGAGCAAGGCCTACTTGACCGGTCTTCTGCGTCCCAAGAACCTGACGCCACCGTCCAACAATCCGATCGGGTCGATCGATGAAGTGGCGTCGCCGCGTGCAGGAGTGGTGCGGATACGAGGTTGGGCACCCGACCGCGACGATGCCGGCGCAAGCATTCAGGTGCATGCTCACGTCGGTGGACAGGCGGGTGCGCCGAACACCGAGGAACATCCCGTCGTCTTGAATAGTGCTGGCCCGGAAGTCAATTCGACGATCGGCGTGCCTGGAAACCCACGGCTTCGACGCGACCTTCGCCGTGAGCAAATCGGGAAACGTGCCGGTGTGTCTGTGCGGGATCAATGTCGGCGGCGGCGGCAATGTTCTTCTCGGTTGTCGCACGGTCAGCATCGCTGATCCACACCCGCGCGGCAGCCCCGACGAGGTGAAAGCGCTCGGCTTTGGCGCAGTCAAGGTGCGCGGGTGGGCATTTGACCCGAGTGGCAGCGGCAAAAACATCGACGTCCACATGAATGTGGGACCGCAACCGGGCCAATCGGGAAGCTACGCGAACGTCCTGACGGCAACCAAGTCGCGACCCGACGTCAATACCGCGTACGGAATCACCGGCAACCACGGGTTCGAGACCACCGTCTACACGAAACGCCGTCGGCCTCAAACCGTCTGTGCGTATGGCATCAATATCGGTGAGGGCTGGACCAATCCCCAGGTGAGTTGCAAGACGGTGACTGTCAAGTAGTTCTGGCACTTAACATTTCGCGGTGTCGTGCAGCGGTGCCCAGTGTGTTGTACTCGACTCACTTCGCCACCCGGCCCGCCACGAAATGCCGCCGGCACAGCGCTCGGTACTGCATCGGTCCGTCGGCAGTATCTCCGACGGCGACCACGTCTCCGGTCCGCACCATCACGCCGTCGACGATGCGCGCGTTCATGAATGCTGTTCGGCCACACCAACACAGCACGACGGCTTGCAGCCGGTGCATCTCGTCTGCCACCTCAACGAGACGTGCAGCGCCGTCGAACAGCTTTGATCTGAAGTCGGTGAGGAGTCCGTAGGCGAAGACGTCGAGACCGCTCTCGTCGACGATTCGCGCGAGTTGATCGACCTGCGCGACGCTCATGAACTGCGCCTCGTCGCAGACGACGTAGTCGATTCGCGAACTGGGGAAGCCCTCGACGAGCGCAAAGACGTCTGTGTCGTCGTCGATCAGCACGGCGTCGGCGACAAGTCCGATCCGACTTGTCACCAGCGACTGGCCCGAGCGATCGCGATTGGTCATAAGCACACCGACTCTGCCCTGTTGGCCCTGATTGAAGTGCGTCTGCAGCGCGAGCGTCGTTTTACCCGCGCCCATCGGACCGTAGTAGAAGACGAGGCGACCCGGCTCACCCATTGCGCAACCTCCAGACGACGACCGTCACATGATGCTGCAGACGCGGGCCGATCGCACCACTCGCGCAGGAGTATCCCGACGACGCCGGTCAATACGTAAGGTGAACAGCCCTCCTAGGCGGCCGAGTCGCAGACCGCGACGCTGAGCCCGTTCTCCTCACAACAGAACACGGCAGTCTGCTCTGGATGAGCCGCGGGCGTCACGCGTCGTCCGACGCTTCACCCGCATACCGCGCGATGGTCCCGTCGACGAGCGCTGCGATGTGTGTCCGCACGTCGTAGCTGGCCGCGTACGAACTCCACACGGGTAGCACGCGCGCGAGGGCAGGGTACTTCTCTTCGACGGTGCTCGGATCGACCGTCTCCAGCCACGACTTCTTCTCGGCATACGCACGGTTGACCTCATGCCACTGAAGCTCGAACCCGATGAGCGACCACACCGCCCGCCATAGGTCGTATGCCTGCTCGTCGTTCAGTCCCATGTCGTTAGCGGTGGAGATGAAGGCGTCGATCATCGCGTACGGCGGCACCCCCGTGCTCGCACCTTGATGAAGGAGCTCGGGCAGCCAGGGGATCGCGGCCAGGCCCGCATAGGTGTCGTAGAGCTGAGCCAACAGGCGGTCACGCGGGCCGCCTCTAGGCCTGTGCCACTTCACCCTGCTGGTGACCTCGGCAATCACCATCGACAGCAACTCGGCCTTGCTGCTGACGTAGTGGTAGACCGCCATCGGCCGCAGGTCCATCTCCTCGGCGAGCAGCCGCATGTTCAGCGCGTCGGCGCCGTCGCGATCCAGGATGCGGATGGCGGCGTCGACGATGCTTGCTCGGCGTTGCTGCGGTGTGACAGTCACTGAATCCAGATTCACACAAGCCAAGCGGGCCCGCCAGCCGTGGTCCGAGACAGAGCTGTGGCGACATCTGCCGACTGTCGGGTGCGAGCCCGTAGCTCTGTGGTGGTAAGAACGTTTGCTGATTACCTTCAAACCCTTGTGCGGTAAGCACAGAGAAAAATCAACAAATTGAGATATTGCGGATTTCTCTATCTTCCGCCCGGACGTTTCGAACAGTCCGTCTCGTCTGAGCCGACGTGCGTCGATGATCCACTGGTGAACGTCCGTCCGCAGGTCAGGGCTAGTCTTTGGGCTGAGGGTCCGCGCTGGCGCGTGACCTCGCTTACCTTACTCACAGGTATGAATTGCGTGCTGCGTTGACTCAGGTTATGTTTCTCGCATCGATCGCAGCGTGGCGTCGTACGCGTAAGAAAATCTCTTCATCTGATGTTCACAGAACGGTGTTGAAATCATGCTTCGGTGTAAACCGGGGGAAGCATGGGGGGTTAGGGGCAGGTCGAGTTCACGGCTTGCCGAACGCTGCGACGGTGCTGTCGATCAGTGTCGTGGCGTAGGTGAGAACGTCGTACCCCGACGTGTACTCACGCCCGCGGGGCACCGCGCTGACGATCGTCGGGAGGTCACACGTCGCATCCGGGCTGATCGCTTAGTGCCTGCCTGTGTCGACTGGCCAGCGTCGAGGCGCATCGCCCCACTCCAGTACCGAGCGGATCAGAAGCCACACCGAATGCTTCTGCCCGCCGCGTGCGCACGTCCAATACGCCAACGCAGTTGCGGCCGGATATGTCGATGCTGGCACGCCGCGACGGCTACTCGCTGGTCGTCCGAACCACGCTTCCGCACATCGGTCCGGTTACGCCTAGTTACCGAAAGCAATAGATACCGAACGTGGGGCTGCTGTCCAACCGTGAACTCCTTGACCTGAAGGACGAGCCGAACAGTGTGTAGTCCGATCAGATGAATTACACACCGGCAACCGTTTCGTACACGTGCGGTTTACATGCACGAACAACTTAAGCAACACGCACATGTGACGGTCAGGGCGCTCACAGTGTCAGTGGGATCTGTTGTAGTGCAAACGTGTTCGCACAACACAGTGACCGCAGTCACATCTATGAAACACGCACAACGAGCGAAAAGAGACCCCCGAATTGTGTCGCAATTACGAGCATCGTATCTTTCTCGTACGCGTGCGAAACACTCTGGACGTATGCGCTCCACCGTCGGGGTTGGTTCTGTCGTGAGTACCTCACGCGTCAAGAAGGAGAAGGAAGTGTTCCTTCGTTGCGTCGAGATCGATGCTGGCCGCTTCGTGCGGTCGACGCCGCGCTCGTCTGGCTACCAGGTGGCGTCATGACCGCCGAACGCGAGCTTTCATTTGGCAACGGGTCTCGTAGGTTTTTCCGTACCTCGGCGAGGACGTCTATCGGGTCGCCCCGAGCATGGGTGTCGGCATACCTGACACGGGTCAGCTGGAGCGACGCAGTCGTGGTGACCGTCGCTGTGCTCGCCGCGCAGATCTTCCGCTTCGGATCCGACGACCCGCTGCAGCCGAATGGCGGATGGGGCCTGCCTGCAGCCGTAGTGTCGATCGCGCTGATCGTGTGCTGGCTACTTGCGCTACGAGCGACTCAGTCGCTCGATCGCCGCATCGTGGGCTCGGGACCGCAGGAGTACAGCCGAGTGATTACTGCATGCCTGTCACTGTTCGGCGTGCTGGCAATGCTTGATCTTGTCTTCCGACTCAACATCGCACGCGGGTTTCTGCTGATTGCGTTACCTGCCGGCACGTTGGGACTCCTTCTCACGCGCTGGATGTGGCGTAAAGACCTGATTCGGCAGCGCGCCAAATCGCAGAACCTGGAGCGAGTGCTGGTGGTGGGAGCCGTCAGCCCGTCCAAACCCCTCGTCGAGCGCCTGCTCAAGAGCCCGACACTCGGCTACGACGTGGTGGGCGTGTGTCTTCCGCCGAGCCGACGCGGAACGCCCGAAGAACTACGGGTAGCAGAGCAGATGATTCCCGTGTTCGGTGACTTCGACGACGTACGTGACGCCGTGCTGCACACGGGAGCAACCACCGTCGCGGTGACGAGCGCCGAGGCACTGGGCCACCAGGCAATGCAGGATCTCTCCTGGGACCTCGAAGGCATTCACGTCGAAATGCTTGTGGCGCCCGGCGTCACGGACGTGGCTGGACCACGCATGATGGTCCGCCCGGTCGCCGGCCTGCCACTGCTGCACATCGACAAGCCCCGCTACGAGGGAGCGAACAAGTTCCGCAAGGGATTCTTTGACCGCTTCGGTGCGGGCATCGCGCTGTTGCTCGCGGCGCCGGTGATGCTCTGCGTGGCATTGGCGGTCAAGCTCGATTCCCGCGGACCGATCTTTTACAAAGCCACGCGGGTCGGCCTCAACAACGAACCCTTCAGCATGTGGAAGTTCCGGTCGATGGTTCAGGACGCCGACCAGAAGAAGGCAGAGCTTGCGCACCTCGACCAAGGTGCAGGTGTCTTGTTCAAGATGCGGGACGACCCGCGCGTGACGAGAGTCGGCAAGTTCATTCGTAGATACAGCCTGGACGAATTCCCGCAGCTCTTCAACGTGCTCGGCGGCTCGATGAGCCTAGTGGGGCCGCGACCACCGCTGCCCGACGAGGTCGAGAAGTACGACGGCCGAGTGTCCCGGCGGATGCTCGTGAAGCCAGGAGTTACCGGACTGTGGCAGGTGTCGGGGCGATCTGATCTCACTTGGGAAGAGTCTGTGCGGCTCGACCTTTCATACGTGGAGAACTGGTCGATGATGCAGGACATTGCAATTCTGTGGCGCACAGCGCAGGCGGTACTGGCGAAGGAGGGGGCGTATTAACGCGAGAACAATTCTGAACTTCAGGGTCGCGCACCCGATCCCTGGGACCAGGGTCAACTCGAAGAAAACCTGAATTGTGAGCGCTACCAAAGTTTCCACGAATGCCACAACGCTCAGCCAAAAGGCTGGCAGGAGAGTCGACTGCCTGATGGCCAACAAAGCCCCCGATGTTCCCAGCCCGATACCATTGAGTTTCGCTAGCCGACGGGAGGTTCACGAGGAGATCGTCGACCGCATCAGGCACCAACGCGGCGGACTCATTGTTACGGTAAACACGTCTATCGCTCGCCAGATAAGTCGTGGGGGTACACCATATCCAAGGGATAAGGTGGTGATGTGGACGGCTGACGGCAAGCCGCTCATGTGGATAGCGCGGCTCGAGGGGAGCCCGAGGCTAGAGCGCATCACAGGCGCTGATCTAATGCTCGAACTGCCCCGGTCCATCGCGCGTAGTTCTCCGGATACTCCCATCTGCGTGCTTGGACGGGGGGCGAGGAGGCCTCCCAAGTCCTTGCAAGGCAGAATCCGACACTGAAGTTCAGCGGAGGTGATCTACCATCCGCAGATGGCGCATCCAAGGCCATGATAAGCGCGGCACTGGCCCAACTACCAAAAACGCCTGCAATTGTGCTCGTAGGGCTGGGCTATCCAAAGCAAGAGATTCTGTCCTGTGAGCTACTAAACCGTCGTCCGGATTGCATCTTCATTGGCACGGGGGCGGCGGCACAGTTCGCATCGGGGCAGATAAGAAGGGCTCCATTAGCGGTTCAACGTGCTGGCTTCGAGTGGCTCTGGCGTCTAGCGAGCGAGCCCAAGCGTCTAGCTGTGCGATACCTTGCCAATGACCTTCCGTGGTTCATCGTCCGATGTCTGAAAGGTTTGAAGGCTCGACTATTACAGGGCGTAAAACCATTCAGGGCTCAGCCGAAAACCGAAAACCACCAAGTGCCAAATGACGATCCTGAGAGTTAGGAAGAGAGTGATCGACAAATACTCTGCGGAGGCGGACAAGGCGCCGCTAAACATCGCAATCCTAGGGCTAGGCTATGTAGGTATTACTGCGGCAGCCTGTCTTCTCAGTCAGGGACACACCGTCGTGGGTGTCGACGTAAACGCCGGTAAAGTACAACAGGCCGCTCGCGGAATCTCTCCAATTGCCGAACCCGGAGTCCCCGAGATGCTGCAATCGGGATTTGATGACGACCGCCTGTCTGCCACGACAGAGGTTCCAGAATTGTCGGGTTTCGACTGTGTGATCATATGCGTGGGAACACCTTCCGCACCTGACGGGTCCCACAACCTAAGCTTTATACTAGAAGCTGCACGGCAAGTCGCGGACTCGATATCTTCGGGTGAGCAGAGCCAGCGCACAGAACCGATCTCAGTCATATTTCGATCAACGTTCCGTCCTGGAACGATGGAGAACGTAGTAGTACCGCTCTTCCAAAGCAAGTTGGGAGACTCATACAGCGATTACGTTGATCTCGTTTACAATCCTGAGTTCCTACGCGAAGGGACTGCTGTTTCCGACTACTTCAATCCACCCAAAATCGTTGTCGGATCAGCGAAACAATCACTGCCTGAGGCTGTGAAAAAGTTATACTCCGGCGTCAATACTCCACACTATTTCACGACAGGGTTTCGCGAAGCTGAGCTTACGAAATTTGTCGACAACACCTGGCATGCGGTTAAGGTTTCATTTGCGAATGAGATCGGCAGGATTTGCTCTGCCTATGATGTCGATAGCTCGGTCGTCCATAGAATTTTCGTGTCTGACTCTAAACTAAATATATCTCAATACTATTTAAAACCGGGAGGAGCTTTCGGCGGCTCGTGTCTTCCCAAGGACGTGCGTGCTACGCAGTACATTGCATCCGCTGCAGGCATCAAGTGCGAACTCATTGATTCCGTGCTTACCTCGAACGAGTCACACAAGCAGCACCAATTGATGCGGGTACGCCGTCTCGCCTCACCGCCCGCGAGGGTGCTCATTGTAGGATTGGCCTTCAAATCTGGGACCGATGATCTGCGGGAGAGTCCCAACGTGACGTTAGCTGCGGATCTGGTTAGTGACGGTTATGAGGTCTCCATATACGACCCTATAGTTAAATCTGCAAATATAGTCGGCCAAAACTTTGGATATCTAATAGACCGGATACCGAATGTTTCAGAGAAGCTCTTGAGCGGTGAGAATATCGATGCGGGCGACTATGACTTGGTTGTCGTTAACAACTCGCTAGTTGCTGACCTTGACCTCGCCCTCGCGAAGAAGATAGTAGACCTAAGGGTGGTCACTGGAGGATTATCGGGAATCGAATCTCATGGCTAACATCTCTGTCAACTGGGTATCGCACCATCGCCGAAGCGATGAGGTAGCTGAGGCGCTGGAGCTTACGCCATATTATGTCGACAATGATTCACCCTCATTGATTGTCCGCTACGCAATGAACTGGCTCGAAACACGGAGGATAGTAAAGCAGGAAAAGCCCCGAGTGTGCGTCGTAATGCAGCCCCCGATTGTGGCGCTATTTGCCCTATTGCCATACGCACTAACCCACCGATGCAAACTCGTCGTAGATGTGCACAGTGGCGTTCTGTTCGATCCAAAATGGAGGTGGGGCTTCTCTCTCCTGGCCCGTATTGCTGCCAGAACAGGCGGCGCTGTTGTGCCAAACTCCGAACTTGCCGACGGTCTAAGGCAACGCTCCGTCGACACAGTGCTAATAACAAACTTGGTTAGACTAGCGGAATTTGCGCCAGACCTTCCTGATCAAGTCGCCGAGTTCAGAGGAAGCTACGTGCTTGCGCCACTCGCGTACGCGCATGACGAACCAATCGAGGAGATCCTTGAAGCTGCACGTGCCACTCCCAATATCGTGTGGGTACTAACTGGTAAGGCCCCCAAGGGCTTGATGGACACTTCGCCGCCCAATATCATATACCCTGGCTATGTTAGCCGTGATCACTATCAGGCGCTGGTGGCTAATAGCGCCTTGATAGTGGGGTTGACAACTAAAGAAAGCACGATGCAATCTGCAGGCTTCGAAGCTATCGCGGCGGGCAAGCCTTTCGTAACATCTGACACAAGGGTCTTACGCGAATATTTCGAGAACGCGGCGGTCTACACCTCAATCGATGCTGACGAGATTGCTGGCAATGTGACGGCAGTGCTGCAGAACATTGATGATTGGACTAAGCGAATGGCGGCGCGGCGCGAGGACAGAATTGCGATCCAACGTATCCAGGTCGAGAATGCTCGGCAATGGATTGGCAAGCTCGCGAGTACTTCGAAGTAGACGGATCGGGTCATTGAGTCATGAGATACCGCACGATAGCAGACGTCAGAGGTACTACTGCGTTGAGGCCGAGCATCACCCCAATTGTTGTGATATTTCGAAACGACTTCGAGCAGGTCGCTAAGTTATTGCTGAGTATCGAGGCGTCCATAATTGAAGCAGGTTGCTCAGCGAAACCTCCGATTGTCGTGATCAATGATGACGAAGCGCCTAGTTTCTACCTATCTCGGCATACCTGGACCGTAGTCGCTGGCCACGGCAATGTTGGATTCGGCGCCGCAGTCAATATTGCAATTCCATACGCAACGTCTGATTACATCTTTATCGTGAACCCCGACTGTCAGGCCGAGCCGAGTGAATTGCAATCACTCTTCGCGGAAGCAGTCAAACATGACATGGTGTTGTACGCTCCGCTGGTAAAGACACCCTCTGGCGCAATCGACTACAAGATGTACGAGAACTGGACATTCACGCCGTTTCGGAGGGCCTCGCTTCTGATTAGCTATGTGTTCTTCAATATTTCGCGAAGGCAAACGCTATGTAGGGGAATTAAGCTTCCAGGAACGGCAATCGTCACAACAAAATCTACTGCCCTTTCGCTTGGTTCGATTTTTGATGAGCAGTTCTTTCTCTACGGTGAGGATCGTGACCTTGCGCTTCGATGCAGGCGTATCGGTATTGAACAGCGTGTCGTACGCAGTTCTAATATCGTACATATAGGAGGAGAAAGTGGCGCAGGAATTGAAGACTTTGTGCAGACGGAAAAAATAAAGAGCAATCTCCGAATTGCAATGAATCGTTATGGCCGACTCGGATTCGAGGTCCTTGCTTGGAACCTTCGTGCCGAGTCGTGGATAAAGGATCGCCTGAGAGGCACGCGGACTTCTGTGAAGGTGCGTTCAGACGTAATGGCGTGTCGTCGACAGCTGGAAGAAGCCATATAGGATGAGAACTTCTTGGTATAGGAGACGGTCTTGAAGGTCTTGGTCTTGTGGGCCGACGATCGATCGGCAAACTACGGCGTGCGCGTGCTCGCGGAGGGAGCGGGGCACCTGAGCCGGGAAGCCTGGGGCGACGACATCGAAATTCAATGGCAGGATTTCGGACGGCCGGGGTTGCCCGGTTCGTTCGGCGTACGGGCCATTGTTCGAGATATGTTGAGCTTCGGACGATCCGGGCCCATACGCTCGGTGCTTAGGTGCGCCGATATTGTCGTCGATACTGGAGCTGGGGATAGCTTCAGCGACATTTATGGTCTAAAGCGACTGTTTGTAATGGTCTATGTACAGTTGCGGTGCATCTTTCTGGGAAAGCCTCTCGTGCTTTTTCCGCAAACTATTGGCCCTTTTCATACACGTATTGGGGCACTGGCAGCTGGAGCCGTACTTGAGCGTGCAGCGTGTGTAATTGCCCGAGAACCGCATAGCGCAGATGTGGCGGTGCAGAATCGTGCTCAGGAAGTGCTAACGTCAACGGACCTCGTCTTTGCGTTGCCTGTTCACGCGCAACCTACCCATCGAAGAGATGTTGTAGTCAACGTTTCGGGACTGCTTTGGTTTGACAATGGTCATGTATCGTCCTCCTACTATCGCGAGCAAACCATTGATTTGGTTAGACAGTTAAATGATCGAGGAAGGCGCGTCACTCTGTTAGCCCACGTGGTCGGGAGTCCGTCCGGTAATGATGACGCAACCGCGATAGCGCAGATGCTTGAGTCCGGTGTCAAAGTAGAGGAAGTCGTTATTCCCACGTCCTTGGACCAGGTTAGAGAGACTCTAGGCTCAGCGGCCTGGGTTGTGGGCGCTCGCATGCACGCGTGCCTAAACGCTGTATCGCAAGGCGTACCAGCCATTAGCTGGGGATACTCTGATAAGTTCCTGCCACTGATGGACCATCTCGGTTGGCACACCTCGCTCGATCTGCGAAAGAAGCCGCAGGCGGCGCGCCAAACTATTGAACATATCGATAGCTCTCCACTTGGCGTCGACGATCAGCATCTGAGGAGCAGCCTGGGGAAAGTGCGATCATCCGCTGACGGAGACCTGGGTTCCGCGGTTAATGTGCTGAGAGTGGTGCTTGGTGCAGTTAGATAAAGAAATTGAGAACGTCGTTCGGCGAGGGGTATGCGCAGGCTGCGGCGCTTGCGCGTGGGCGTTTGATGGAGTCGACATGGGCCTCTCTGAGGAGGGGTACTTGAGGCCGCAGATCGACAGAAGGAAGACCGGAGGCCACTCGTCTGCCGATGCGCAGCGTTTTCGGGAGTTCTGTCCAGGTGTAAAGGTGGTGTCTCCTGATCACGCAGGTGCCGAGATTGATCCGGTATTCGGGCCCCTGATTTCAGTCTGGAAGGGCTATGCTGCGGATCCGGAGCTCAGGTTCAAGGGTAGTAGTGGTGGAGTGATCACCGCGATAACGGCATGGCTAGCGGATGAGCACTCACGTGTGAGTCTTGGTGTCTGCCAGTCGCGTGAGAACGCGTCACGGACGGTGCCGATCGCCATAACCTCAAGAGAGGATGCCCTTAGGGCGT
This sequence comes from Gordonia sp. 852002-50816_SCH5313054-c, assembly GCF_001665925.1. Taxonomy (NCBI): domain Bacteria; kingdom Bacillati; phylum Actinomycetota; class Actinomycetes; order Mycobacteriales; family Gordoniaceae; genus Gordonia; species Gordonia sp. 852002-50816_SCH5313054-c. Next base: position 3,083 of record NZ_LZTE01000037.1, on the reverse strand, counting down.
CAGGCTCCAGGTATGCGCCCTGCTCCTCGGTGGCAGGCGCAGGCGAACTTGATAGTTCTTCTGCGGTGGTAGGGAAGCCTTGCGAGGCAGCTGCTCTGCGACAATACTATTCAGCGCTAAGAAGGCCAGATGATTCTCCATTGCTCATCTCCTTCTTATGCGCAGGCACGCCAAGTCAGCACGCCACCGACAGCCTCCTTGAGGCTAGCGAGGTGAAGCTGGAGTACGCGACGCGGTTAGACTATAGAGGTGATGGTTGGCCTGGAATGTTTTCGGCCGATGACTCACTTGGTAATCACGTAGAAATTTCTTATGCGGAGTCGTGGGGCAAGCATCTTGGCCGTCGTTTGCAGTGGCGATGCAAGGTGTGTCCGCACGGCACGGGCGACCACGCAGACATCTCGGTCGGGGACTTCTGGGAGACAGACGACAAAGGGTTCCCAAACTTCACGAGCCGCGATGGCACCTCGCTGGTGTTGGCGCGAACCGCGAGAGGGCATGAGCTGATTCAGCGTGCGATTCGCGAGGGCATCCTATGTCTGCAACCAGCTGATATTCGCAAAGCTTGGCAAATACAACCGCTCCAAACCGACCGTAGGCTCGTACTCGCCTCACGCATTCTTGGAAGCAGAATCGGAGGACGAGTAGCTCCACGCTACTACGGCTTCCAGCTATATAAGGGAGCCTTTCGCTATCCTATTAGATCCGTTCGAGCGGTTCTAGGCTCCTTTCTGCGAGCGCGGGCTACGATCCGAGCGCGCTCAGTGTTGAGCACCAAGGATTTGGAGTAGTCATGCTGCAGAGAAGAGTTCGCCTTCGTTCAGCAATATCTGGAATGTCGCGGTCAGCGTCTCTGTTGGTTTTGGGGCGACTTATCTCGACTGCCCTCGCACTGGTGACTGCCCCGATCGTCGCTAGAGCGCTGGGTCCGGATGGACGTGGCGAAACTGCAGCGGTTATAGCTCTGAGCGTTATCCTCCCTGTCCTCTTCAGTATTGGTATGCCGATCGAGGTAAGAAGAATTTCTGCTCTCGGTCAAGGCGAGGCTGCGCTGCGAACGGCAAGGGTTTGGTGCGTGCTTGCAATTCCCATCTGTGTTGGCGCGGCCGCACTTCTCCGGGCCTCCTTATTTCGAGACTTTGATCGTGCAGCACAGATAACCGCTTTTGTCGCCGTTTGTTGCGTCCCAATCTCGATTCTTTGGACACTTGATGTTAGCTATCTGGTGGCGCTCGAGAAGTACAGATCTGTATTAGCAGTGCTACTAAGCCAGCCGTGTACATACCTGGTGTCGGTTATCGTTGCGCTATCTCTCGTTAGCTTAACTCCAGCCGCCGTGATCGTTTGCAGCGTTGCGGGAACAGTTGTGGCAGGAGCCGTGTCGTTTACATTGACGCGGGTATCAATTCGAGGCGCTTACGCGCGACCGGTGCCAATGTTACGAAACAGTATACGTTACGCGGGAAGTGCGGTCGCGGAGGCCGCAGGGAACCGCGTCGATCAAGTTGTGGGGCTTCCAGTGTTAGGAGCCACAGAAGCTGGCTTCTACTCGGTTGCGGCCACAGTCGCGTCAGTTCCCATAGCCTTCGGTCAGGCAGTTGGTGCGCGGCACTTTCCCAAAGTTGCTCGTGCGAAGATCGCGGGAAATATTCTCGCCGCGCGTGCAACGGCCGCTCGACGTGCTGTGGCGACGTCGGCCAGTGTGCTCCTGCCGGCGATCCTCGCCGTATTTGTTGGTATACCTGTCATCTTTGGGTCCGAGTACTCTGGGGCAGTCATTCCGGCAATTGTTTGCACAATTGGTTCATCTGCAATGATCGTCTCATACGTCCTATCATTGACGCTCGCAGCTGAAGGCCGCGGTATTCGAATGGCTGTCACGCAAGCAATTGCTCTGTGCGTAGGAATGATCGGTCTACTTCTTTTGGGGCCCAAGTTTGGAGCGGTCGGCGCAGCGGTTGCCAGCGCGCTCTCGTCTCTCGCATTGCTGATAATATTGGTCGCAGTAAGTGGGCTCTCTTTTCGAGATCTCAGGCCGCGATTGTCGGATTTCAGACACGCATTCGCGGACATGCTATCGAAGGGAGAGTGATGAAGTCAGGTGTAGAACCTAGGTCGTTTTGCGTGGCCTCATGTGGTTCGTCGACAACTTCTGCCAACACACTCTGGAAAGTCTGCGTGTGATGTATGCATCCTTGGTAGTAGTTGGTCTGGCGGTATTGCTAGCTCTAGTGGTCGTTCCACAGTGTGGCATTGCAGTTACAGTGTTCTTATGTACTGCCGCATTTCCTGCTGGAATACCGCAGGGCCTGGCGGTTGGAGGCGTAACGGTCTTTTTTTCCGAGCTAGCGCTTTTGCTTTGCGCGGTCTATTGTCTGATTGCGCTCTCTAAAAGCACAATCACAGACGCGGTTGGCGCAGTTCTTGCATGCACCACAATAGCGTTTGGTGTTGGGGGCATACTAGCTGGATATGACATCAGTGTGGTTGGTAGTGAGACCAGAGGATTGATGGCCTTTGCCGCGGCAATCGTAGTCGCAGGGCGTATCGTAGCTGCTAAAGCGTGGTATTGGGCGTATTTAGGTGTATGCATTACGCTCTGGTTCTCTGCGGCTGCTGTAATTCTAGGAAACTTGGGCGTGATTGTGCTGAGGGCGAGGGCCGACGACGCGTCGATCCTCGCGGAGGGTTCTGCTCCGAGCGGAGTCGTTCGCGTACTGACGCCAGCGACCCAACTTGGAGTAGCGACCTTGGCCGTGTGTATTTCAGTGACGATCCTAAACCCTCGTCGTGCTGCATCAGTACTTGCGCTGGTGTTGCCTGCCGCTGTAATTACAATATTTGCTTTCTCGCGAAATTCTATCGTGATTATTGGTTTAACAGTTATATTGACCCCGATTCTGGCTCGAAGCGGCCGTGGGTTGCTGCGAAGTATAGGAGTTACGGCGGGGTTTGTGTTGGTGTATTTCCTGTTGGGATCCGCATTATCGAGCGTGTCCGATATACGGGCTCTTCGAAGTTAGCCGGGCACTGCTCAGCAGTGGAATTGCTGGTTGTTGGCCCGCTGGGCGCGGGTGCAGTGG
>NZ_LZTE01000036.1:0-47795 GCF_001665925.1 Gordonia sp. 852002-50816_SCH5313054-c | reverse complement strand
CCCCCCCCCCCCCCCCCCCCCCCCCCCCCCCCCCCCCCCCCCCCCCCCCTTTTTTTTTTCAAGCAGAAGCCGGCATACGCGATACTGATCGGTCTCGTGGGCTCGGAGATGTGTATAAGAGACAGCCTGGCGCCCCAGCCTCCTGGTGCCCCGAAAAGCCCTCAGCGTCCCAACAACCTTCCGTCGACCTCCCTCGGTACCGTGGATCGGTGACCGACACCCCGTATCTCGCCGTCGACCTCGCCCGCCTCGATCGCAACTTGCAGGCGGTCGCCGAGCTCGCGCGGGACGCTCACGTCGATCTGCGGCCACACGCCAAGACGCACAAGACCGTAGAGCTGGCTCGACGCCAGATCGACAGCGGCGCTGTGGGACTCACGGTGGCGACGATCGGTGAAGCAGAGGCGTTCGCCGAAGCGGGTGTCTCCGACCTGTTCCTCGCGTATCCGCTGTGGGTGAGCGCGCACAAGGGTTCTCGACTGCGCACGCTCGCCGATCGGGTTGCACTCCGTCTGACCGTCGACTCCGTCGCGGGGGCCACGCGCCTTGCCGCCGAACTGCCCGGCGCCGAAGTTCTCGTCGAGGTCGACTCCGGACAACACCGGACAGGCGTGGCACCTGAGTCCGTCGGCGAGGTCGCAGTAGCCGCGCAGTCGGCTGGGCTCGACGTGGTCGGGGTCTTCACGTTTCCCGGCCACGGATACGGCCCAGGACATGCACGCAGTGACGCAGCTGCACAGGAGATAACTGCACTCGCAACGGCGGCAGAGCGGTTGCGCGACAAAGGAATCGAGCCACGCGTGCGGAGTGGCGGCTCGACGCCGACGATCGAGTTCGCGGCTTCGGGCGTGCTGACCGAGATCCGACCAGGCGTCTACCCGTTCTACGACGCCCAGCAGGTGGAGCTCGGCGTCTGCGGATTCGACGATGTGTCACTGACCGCCGTCAGCACCGTCGTCCACCGTGACGGACGTCGTGTGGTTCTCGACGCGGGCAGCAAGATCATCGGGGCCGACCGGCCCGCGTGGGCCAGCGGGCACGGTCGGATACTCGACGAGCCGGACGCACGCATCGTCGCGCTCTCCGAACACCACGCGGTCGTCGAGTACCCGGACGAGCAGCTCCCCGAACTCGGCTCGACCGTCCGCGTCGTGCCCAACCACGTCTGCACCGCGGTAAACCTCGTCGACGAGCTGGTCGTCGGCGATGGCGCTGGTGAGGGTGGTGCTGGTGAGGTTCCGACGTGGCGCGTGGTCGCCCGCGGCGCGAACAGCTGACCGCGGACTCCGCGCGCGTGTCCAGCCTCGACCGCGCACTGCCGCGAACGCGCCAGAAGTGACCCCCACGCACCACGCCGGCTCGCGCCTTCGCGCTCACACCACCGCACGCGGATGCCCGCAGGAGCGCCGCTACTCGTACACGCCCTCGACCATCCACTCGCCCGCGCGGTAGTAGAGCAGCAGCGCGCGTGAATCCTCCAGGAGCACTTGGGCTCTGGCGACGATGCCGGTGTCGTCCATGCCCGCGGGCCAGGGGCCGGCCCACCAGCTCAGCGCCCACGTGTCGCGGGTGGCGTCGCGGCCGGGACGTGCCATGCGTACGACGGCGGGCTCGTCGGAGAACGCTCCCCGACCGGTGACGGTCACTGGTTGCCCCGCCGCGTCGGTCAACGACACCGGGGCGCGGGACATGACGGCGGGTGCGGGCTGGGGCACACGGCCCGGCCACGGCGCCCGTGGGTCGCGTTCGGGGATCTTCTCGTCGCCGAGTGGGATCATCGTGATCTGCTCCGACGGCCCGCGACCACCGCTGCGCACCGGCACCTGCACGGCGTCGCCACCGAGCAGACCCTGCACACGCTCCAGCGACCGGCGTGCGCGCTCGGAGACCTCCGACTCGCCCGGCAGCCCAGCACCGGTCAGTGCGTAGCGCAACTCGCCGGCGTCGACCGTTTCCACCGGTTCGAGTCGCAGCATCGCGATCGGCGAGTCTGGTCGGGTGTCGCCGCGACTCCTCCCCCTGCCCGCTCCGGTCAGCCAGCCCTCCAACTGCCACCGGATGCGGTCGGCTGTCGCGTCGGGTGTGAGCGGTTGTGCAGACCGCCAGATCCGTGAATGTCGTTGTCCGCGTTCGGTAACAGCCTCGACCTTGAGCTTGGTACACGCCGCGGGTACGTCGGCGAGTCGACGATGCAGCATGTCGGCGAGGCGTCGGCCCGCGAACGCCGCGGCGTCGATCCGGTCAATCGGCGGCTCGCAGGCATACTCGATCACCAACTCCGGCGCGACAGCACTGCCCGACGGCCGACGATCGGTCAGCGCATTGGCCAACCGGTGGGCGACGGTGGCGTCGGCGGAGAACCTGGTTGCGACATCGCGTGCCGACATCGCGGCGAAATCGCCGATGGTGACGAGCCCGAGTCGACGTAACAGATCAACCAGCTCTGCTCGTTCTGGCACAGACAAACTCGGCTCGACGTTGAGTTCTGCCACACGAAGATCGGCCAGATAGGCGCGGCTTCCGCCCGATTCGACGTGATGGCCCCGACGTGCAGCGATCACGGCGGTGAACAACTCATCAGCAACCCCGACCTGCGATTCGACTCCGCACACCGAGATCTGGTCGACGAGTTGTTCGGCCAACGACTCTTCTCCGCCGTGATGACGCGCGGCGCCGTCGGCAGGCATCACCACCAGCCCCGGCCGCAGCACCTCGACCACGGCGACCACCTCGGCCACCGCAGCCACCACCGGCTCGAAGAATCGTGCGTCACGATCGACGTCCGCGGTGAACACCCGCATCTCCGGACACACCGCCTGCGCCTGTCGTTTTCTCATGCCGCGTCGGACCCCCGCCGCTCGGGCGGTCGCCGATGTCGCGGTCACCCGATTGGCCGACAACACCGCAACCGGTTGTGCCGGAGGCAGATCCTCGTCGGCTGCCGCCGCCATCGCAGGCCAATCGGGGCACCACACGGCCATGACCCGACCCATCAGTTCACCACCGCTGTGAGCATCTGCTCGTCTGCGTTGAGCTGATCATCCGGTCTACCCACCGGATCTTCCGAGCGTGTCAGCCCCACGAGCCCGGGTTGACCGTGCGCACTCAACGAGCTCAGATCGACGTCGGCGCTACGTCGCCTGCGGTCCCGCCCGGTTGCGGTGACCTGCAGCCGCAGTCCCCCGATCCGGCCGTGTCCACGTCGTGCGGCGGAGAGGTCGGTGCCCGACGTACCCGGGACGTGCCGGTAGGTGAGCACGCTCGCCTCCATTCGCACCTGCGCGCCAGGCCAATGACCGTCGACTACCAACAGCGCCGACGACTGCTGCCGCACCCGGCCGCTGACCACCCGGCACCGCGCGGGCGCGACGTCGACTCCACGAAGGCCGAGCACCACCAGATCCATGCCGTCGAGCAACACCGAGGCGATCTCGATCGGATCGACTCCCGGATCCGGCACGATGGCGATACGGGCGAGATCGGCACCCATCTCTGCGACCGACAACACGCTCAACCACGGCAAGCCGACGATTCCCACCTGACCACCACTGCGACTCACCGCGGCGATCATCGCGACCACCAACGACCGCGCTCCGGAACAGTCGATCACACTCCCTCGGGCGATTCCCCCGCGGCGAGCACCATGGTGTTGAGAGTTGCTGTGCGGCAACAGATCTGCGAGCGCATCCGGCAGCGGAAGCCGGTCGGAGATCTCGTCAACAGGATCGACGGACAACCTGTCTGGCATGCCGGACATCACCGCCATTCGCTTGCGGAGTTGCGCCAGCGTGTCGGCCCGCGCCCCATCCGGCAGACCGGCCCCACCGGGCAGATCACCACCATCCGGCAGATCGCAGTCCTGCAGACCACCCTCCTGCAGACCACCATCGAGAGCATCGGCATCCGACTGCGATGCGTTCGGATGAGCCAACGGCAAAACACTCATGAAGACCTCCTGGCCAGCGTTGTGATGCATGGCGAGCCGGGAAGTTGCTGCGCCGTCGGTCGCTCGGATCACCGAGTTTGATCGAACGTTTTTTCGATATTCAGATCGTACGACGCCCCTCTGACACTCCGCAACAGCCCAGGTGGCGAACGGCCGAGCAGCCGCCCACGATCGACGATCAAGACGTCAATACGCAGGCTGACCTGGCCTTTTCGACCACGCAACAACGCCGCCCAAGAACACCTGGGCGGCGTGGCCAGAAGTGCGTGGCTCAAAACCAGGATGGCTTAGAACCGCGTGGCTCAGAACAACGTCAGCGCCTCGGCCATCTCGGGCGGCGCGACCAGGTCGCGCCCGTTCGAATCCGCAGGCTCTGTCCGGCCGTGATCGCGGCCGGACAATCCGTGCCGGGCCACCAACGGCTGCAATCGATCTCGCAGCCATGACGAATACTCGGCGGTGACATACGCACCCCGCCCGTACAACCCGTTGTATTTGCGCACCAACGCGGGATGATTGGCGGCAAGCCAATTCATGAACCACGGTTTGGTCGAACTGCGCAGGTGCATCGGGAACGCGGTGACACCGGCCGCCCCGGCGTCGGCGAGCGCGCCGAGCAACGCATCGAGGTGCGCGGTGGAATCGCTCAGATACGGGATGACCGGCGCGACCATCACGTGTGGCGCAAATCCTGCCTCGGCGATCGCGCGAATGAGCTCCAACCGCGCACGCGACGACGGCGTTCCCGGTTCGATCTGCTTCTGCAGGTCGTCGTCGAAGATGGCCAGCGACACTCCGATACTCACCGGGATCTGGGCCGACGCCTGACGCAACAGCGGTAGATCCCGACGCAGCAGTGTGCCCTTGGTGAGGATCGACAACGGCGTCCCCGATTCGGCGAGCGCGGTGATCACGCCGGGCATCAACCGATACCGACCCTCAGCGCGCTGGTACGGATCGGTGTTGGTGCCCAACGCGACGGTCTCGCGTTGCCACGAGCGTCGTCGGAGTTCTTTGCGCAGCACCGCGGCGACGTTGAGCTTGACCACCACCTGCGAGTCGAAGTCGCGCCCGGCGTCGAGGTCGAGGTACTCGTGTGTCGGCCGCGCGAAGCAGTAGCGGCACGCGTGCGAACATCCACGAAATGTGTTGACCGTGAACCGGAACGGCAACCCCGATCCCTCCGGCATGGCGTTGAGCGCACTCTTGGCGAGCACCTCGTGAAAGGTGATGCCCTCGAACTCCGGAGTCTGCACCGACCGCACGAGTCCGGCACGCGCGAAGCCGGGCAGCGCGCCGTCGTCGACTTCGACCACCTGTTCGGACCACCTCATGGTGATGAGTCGAACATACGTACTAGGCACTGTCAACCCACCAGCCCACGAGCACCATCCCCCGACCACCGAACCGCAACAGGCTCTCCACGGCAACGTCCCCGGGCTCCCCACGCGGCTATCATTTGCGTATGTCACTCGCCGAGAGCTACCGCACACCGGGTCCCCAGTACCTGGTGGCCGGCCGTTATCGGCTGAAATCCCGGATCGGTGGCGGCGGCATGGGCACCGTCTGGCTCGCCCGTGACCAACTGCTCGACCGCGACGTCGCGGTCAAACAGGTCCTCTCCACCGAGGGCCTCTCCGACGATTCCGCCGACAACGCCCGTAAGCGCGCGATGCGCGAGGGCAGAATTGCCGCGAAACTCGGCCACCGCAACGCGATTGCCATGCACGACGTTGCGCTCGACCGCGGTGAACCGTGGCTGGTGATGGAGTACCTTCCGTCACGGAGTATCGCCCAGATCCTTTACTCGGCAGGCACACTCGACGTGACCGAATCGGCCAAGATCGGCGCGCAGGTCGCCGACGCCATGACCGAGGCCCACGCCGCGGGCATCGTGCATCGCGACATCAAGCCGGGCAACATCCTCATCTCCGAATCCGGACGCAACGTGGGTCTGGTCAAACTCACCGACTTCGGCATCTCCCGCGCCAAGGACGACATCACGTTGACGCAGACCGGCGTGATCACCGGCACCCCAGCGTATTTCGCTCCCGAAGTCGCTCGCGGCGCCGAACCATCCGAGGCATCTGATGTGTACTCGCTCGGTGCGACGGTCTACACCATGGTCGAGGGCGAACCCCCATTCGGAGTCGACGACAACTCACTTGTCATGTTGCACAAGGTGGCTCGTGCGCAGATCAACCCGATGAAGCGGGCGGGTGCCCTCGAACCAGTGCTTTTGCACATGCTCGAACCCAGTCCGACGAAGCGGATCACGATGGCACAGGCCCGCGACGAACTCATCGCAGTCGCGTCCGGCGGCCGCGCCTCCGCCGACCAGGTACTCACGAGCTTGATTCCCCGCGCATCCGGCGTGACGACGCTTCCCCCGCAGACGCCGCACGGCGCGGGACCCGGCCAGTCGTCGCAACCGGATTCGGCCCGCCCCGGCGGTTTTCCCTCGGCCCGCCCGGCGTCAGATCGACGAAACCCTGGCACGTCGGTTGCCGCCGGATGGCAGACCCCGGCGTCGCCGCATCGACACCACACTCTGGTCTCGTCGACACCACCGTTCCAAAGCGGGCAATACCCCAGTGGTCAATACCCGAGTGGTCAGTATCAGGGCGAGCATTATCCGATCGACCCCTATGCGAGTCTTCCACCCTCCCAACGGGCTTCGGGCACATCTCCGACGACGCTCGCGCTCGCTGTACTCGGCTTCTTCGTGGTGCTGGCCGTCGTGATCGTCCTCGCGATCGTCTTGATGCGCTGAGTCACACGGGAACTGCGCTCGACCTCAACCGATGTGGCGGGTGGCGGCCCACCGGGTCAACGCATTTCGGTTGGACTGCTGGGTCTTCCGCAGCACGTTCGACGCGTGGGTCTCGACGGTTTTGATCGAGATGAACAGTTCTTCGGCGATCTCGCGGTAGGTGTATCCGCGCGCCAATAAACGCAACACCTCGAGCTCTCGTCGTGTGAGAGAGTCGAGTTCGGGATCGAGGGCGGGCTCGGGCACTGACGATTTCCCCGTGAACGAATCGAGCACGAATCCGGCGAGGCGCGGACTGAATACCGCGTCTCCGTCTGCCACGCGCCGAACCGCGTCGGCGAGTTCCCGACCGTCGATCGTCTTGGTCACGTATCCGCGGGCTCCCGCCCTGATCGTGGCGATCACATCCTCGGCGGCGTCGGACACGCTGAGTGCGAGGAAAACCGGCGCATCGTCGCCCAAAGTCTCTGTGACACCGCGCAATACGGAAACGCCGCCACCGGCGGGCATGTGGACGTCGAGGAGCACGACGTCTGGCCGGAGTCGCGTGATGGCAGTGATCGAATCGGCGACGGTGCCCGCCTCACCGACCACGTGCAGTCCCGGTTCGTTGGCGAGTTCGGCGCGTACACCCGAGCGGAACACCGCGTGGTCGTCGACGAGAAACACACGGCACAGCACGCTCTGTGCATCCGGCCCGGCGGTCGCGTTCTCGTTCATCGTGCCTTCCCGTGGTCGATCGCCTCGTCGGTGTGCGTGGCTTCGTGCGTGACATCCTGCGGGTCGTCGTGGCCGTCGGTATCCGCGTCGGTGTGCGTCGTGGGGCGCGGCATGATCAGTCGGATGTTCGTTCCGCGTCCCGGCGTCGAATCGATACGAGCCTGTCCGCCAGCACGTTCCACCCGAGACTTGATGGAGCGGGCAAGCCCCTGCCTGTCCGGGTCGACGCCGTCACGATCGAATCCGACGCCCCGGTCGCGCACGAACACCTCGACCTCCTCGTCGCCCACCTCCATGTAGACGTCGACGCTACGCTCGCCGGAGTGCTTGGCCGCGTTGACGAGCGCCTCGCGCGTCGCTCCGATCAGAGCGGGCCACCGTCGTATCTCGCTCCCTGGTCCGTGGCGGGCTCCCTCGTCGGGACGCAGGTCGCCGACGGTGATCACCTCGACCTCGATCCCGTACGTGTCCTCCACCTCTGCGCCGACCTCACGGATCGACGCACTCAACGAGGTACCGCGCTGAGCGACGTCGCCGAAGAGCCAGCCGCGCAACTCGCGCTCCTGGCTGCGGGCCAACCGCGCGACCTCCTCGGGTTTGCCCGCCTGCTTCTGGATGAGCGCGAGTGTCTGGAGCACCGAGTCGTGGAGGTGGGATGCGATCTCCTCGCGCTCGGCGTTTCGGATTCGGGCCGCTCGCTCCTCGTTCAGCGCGCGCCACAGTCGCATCCACAGGGGCACGGTCAGCAGCACGACACCGATCAAGGTGGCTGCGACGGCGAGCAACGTGGTGCTCAGGCCGCCGTAATTGCGCCGGCCCGCCACGACGATCACCGCAAGGCCACCGACGACGAGGACTGCGCCGCCCGCCAACCGCGTCCAGGTGAGCGCGGTGCTGTGGGGCGCGGTTTTCGACGTGTCGAACTCGCGCCACACCAGGCCCGCACCGACCATCACGAACACGAACGGCACGAGATAGGCGGCGGGCGTTCCCGACGCCGCGAACCCGACGACGGTCATCGCCACCAGCGCGAGCACCGCGAGACCCAACGCTTGTCGACGCTCCCCCGGCGCGGGCGATTCGGTGTCGTTGCCCTGCGGGCAGAAGAACCACAGCAGTCCGTAGGCCAGCACACCTGCACCGGCCAACGCTGCCAACACCACGAACACCACGCGGACGCGGAACGCGTCGACGCCGAGATGATCGGCAACGCCGCCGGCGACGCCACCGATGACCCGGCCGGCGTCACGTCGCACCAGCCGAGGGATCGGTGGCACATCGGGGGCAGCGGGGGTACTCACACTTCGATACTGCCCCACACACCCCGGTCGCCACATCAGGGTCGTTCCCCGATTTCCGGGGGAACGTCAGGGTATGTCCCCGATGCCCACGTCAAGCAGGGCCGCGAGGATAGGACTCATGGATGCCACACAAGTCCGCGCACAGCTCGAGCAGCTCTGGCACACGCGTCCCGTTCGTCCGGCGAGTCCGCGCACGGTCGCAGGTGTCTGCAGCGGCATCGCGTTCCGCTACCGCGTCGATCCGACGCTGGTGAAGGTCGCTTTCGTCGTCTCGACGCTGTTCGGTGGCGGCGGCCTGCTCCTCTACGTCATCGGATGGATCGCCTTCCCCTCGAGCAGACTCTCGGCCGCCGACCCCGCCAACGATCGCAGTGGGCACAGCCACGGCCGCCACCACAACCCGAAGTTCGTGATCGTCGCGGTCGTCGCGGTCGTCTTGGTGATGTCGTTCGGTCCGCACGGCACGTGGAGTTCGAGTGCCGGTCTCGGCACCGTCCTCATGTTGCTCGGCTGGTGGCTTCTGTTCCGTCGAACACCGACACCGCTGCCCGGAACGAGCGCCGACACGCTCACCGCGGCGCCGTCGGCCACTGCGGATCAGTTCCAGCGCTGGACTCCGCGCGCGCTGCGCACCGGGGCGGCGCCGAGCTTCGAGGGCGCGACGGGAGTGCAGGTCACCGTCCCGAGCCCCACAGCTCTCGACGTTCCGACCACGCCTCGCGGCGACAGCTCCGACGCCGCCACGTCGGTGTTCACCCTCGCCGACCGCCAGCCACCGTCGTGGGACCCGCTCGGCGCCGCACGATTCGCCTGGGATCTACCTGAACCCGCGACCCCGACGCCGCCCGCGGTACCGGAGAACCGACACTCCTCCACCCGAGCATCGCTCATCGTCGTCGGAGCGGCCCTTCTCGTGGCGATGAGCGGGGTGGCCGCACACCAGGCGGGTGTCGAGTGGTTCACCCCGACGCGCATTCTCTCCATGGCCCTCGCGGTCGTCGGCGTTGGTCTGCTCACGCTCGCAGCGTTGAAGCGATCCGCTGGGCGACGGCAGGTCGGACTCGTCCCGCTGGCGGTCGCGTTGGGCGCGGCGGTCATCGTCACCGGCGCAACGACGACATGGGTCGGACAGTCCGACGAGAGTGTCATACCGTCCGGCGGTGTGGGTCAGCGCATGTATAAGCCACTGTCCGAGAACGACATTCGCGACAGGTACTCGGTCACCATGGGCGCGCTCGAACTCGATTTCCGCGACATCACGCTCACTTCCGACCGCACCGTCGACCTTCGTGCCGGCCTCGGCGAGGTGACCGTGCGGGTCCCGAAGGACATGAATGTGCGGGCGAACTGCACGTTGAATGTCGGTGATCCGCAGTGCCCTGAAGGGCTATCCGTCGGCACTGCCGGCGCCGACAAGCCAGTATTGACGATCAATGCGCACGCCAACGTGGGCAGCGTGGAGGTGACCCGATGAACGACTGGCGTCCAGAAACGGCCAACGGAACGACAGAAGGCAACGAGTCAGGCAGCAGCGAGCAGGTGGGCAATGCCGTGGGGCACCGCGCCCCCGGGCTCGCGCTCCTCGGCATCGCCGCAATCGCGGTGGCGATCTGGGGCCTGGCCGACACCCCCGATCTCCCGTCGGCGTCGGTCCTCGGCTGGGGCGTCGTCGGGATAGGGCTGATCGTCGGCCTGGTGCTGCTGGTCAGCGGGGCGCGACGCAGTTAGCGCTCGCCACCTACTCCCGCTCGGCTGCTACTCCCACTCGATGGTGCCCGGCGGCTTGCTCGTGACGTCGAGGACGACGCGGTTCACGTCGGGCACCTCGTTGGTGATGCGTGTGGAGATCGTCTCGAGTACCTCGTACGGCACGCGCGTCCAGTCGGCCGTCATAGCGTCCTCGCTCGACACCGGCCGCAGGACGATCGGATGCCCGTAGGTGCGGCCGTCGCCCTGCACGCCGACGCTGCGCACGTCGGCGAGCAACACCACCGGGCACTGCCAGATCTGGTGATCGAGACCCGCGGCCGTCAGCTCCTCTCGGGCGATCAGGTCGGCCTTGCGCAGCATCGAGAGACGGTCGGCGGTCACGTCGCCGACGATGCGGATGGCGAGACCGGGTCCGGGGAACGGCTGACGACCCACGATCTCCTCAGGCAGACCGAGTTCACGTCCGACCGCCCGCACCTCGTCCTTGAACAACAACCGCAGAGGCTCGACGAGACTGAACTCCAGATCGTCTGGCAACCCGCCGACATTGTGGTGGCTCTTGATGTTCGCGGTGCCGCTACCGCCGCCGGATTCGACCACGTCGGGGTACAGCGTTCCCTGGACCAGGAAGTCGACCTTGTCTCCGTCGGCCGCGCGGTCGCCCAGTACGTCACTGACAGCGCCCTCGAACGACCGAATGAACTCGCGTCCGATGATCTTGCGCTTGGTCTCGGGGTCGCTGACGCCGGACAGTTCGGCGAGGAACTTGTCGGCGGCGTCGACCGTCACCAGTCGCGCACCGGTGGCGGCGACGAAGTCGTGCTCGACCTGCTCACGCTCACCGGCACGTAGCAACCCGTGGTCGACGAAGACACACGTCAGCCGATCGCCGATGGCCCGCTGAACCAGCGCTGCCGCAACCGCCGAATCGACGCCACCCGATAGACCGCAGATCGCGAGGCCATCGCCGATCTGGTCGGAGACCTGGTCGATCAGTGCGTCGGCGATGTTCGCGGGCGTCCAGTCGGCCTCGAGGCCCGCGATCTCGTAGAGGAACCTGGTGAGCACCTGCTGGCCGTGCGGCGTGTGCAGCACCTCGGGGTGGTACTGCACGCCCGCCATCTTCGCCTCGACGGACTCGAACGCCGCGACGGGCGCACCGGGCGTCGACCCTGTGACGACGAAGCCCTCGGGCGCCACCTGCACGGCGTCGTTGTGGCTCATCCACACGGGCTGGTTGCGGTCGAGACCGCGATGCAGCACGCCGTCGTCGGTGGCGGTGAACGTCGTGCGTCCGAACTCGCGCCCACCGGTGTTGGCCACCTCGCCGCCGAGCGCGGCAGCCATCGTCTGGAAGCCGTAGCAGATCCCGAATACGGGGATGCCCAGCTCGAGGATTGCGGGGTCGAGGCTCGGCGCGTCGTCGGCGTACACCGACGCCGGCCCACCGGACAGGATGATCGCGGCAGGATCCTTGGCCTTGAACTCTTCGATCGTGGCGTCGTGGGCGATGACCTCGGAGTAGATACGCGCCTCACGGACACGTCGAGCGATCAATTGCGCGTACTGCGCACCGAAGTCGACGACGAGGACCGGTCGCGGACCCTCGACGAGCGCGCTCTCGGCGGAGGATCGGTCGGCAGACGAGGTGTCGGCGGAAGAGTCTGTCACCACCCCATTCTATGCGTGCGTACCGATGCGACCGCCGCGCAGGCGGCACCCGCCACCGCCGTGCAGGCGGCGACGACGGAGCTCAGGCAGCACCGTGGGATACTCCATGTCGATATGAGCACCTCAGACGAGCGAGAAAAGGCCAGGTCATCTGTCGAGAAGCCAGGTCGGCGATGGCTGTCCCTGTCGATCTCCGACATCACCCAGGCTGCTGTGTTCGCCGCACTGATCGCGGCACTCGGCTTGCCGGGACAGATCAGCGTCGGCAGCGCGGGCGTACCGATCACCTTCCAAACCCTCGGCGTGATGCTGACCGGCGCCATCCTCGGCCCCAAGAAGGGCACGCTGGCGGTGGTCATCTTCATCGCCCTCGCGATCGCGGGACTGCCGATCCTCTCGGGTGGTCGCAATGGCCTGACCGCACTGTCGTCGCCGACGGCCGGGTTCTTCGTCGGCTTTCTGCCCGGCGTGTTCGTGATCGGGTTGCTGACCGCCTTCATGATGCCGCGGTACCGAATCCTGCTGGGCATCGTGGCGAATCTGGTCGGCGGAGTGTTGGTGATCTACATCTGCGGCACCATCGGTTTGATGATCCGCGCCGACCTCACGCTGTGGGCGGCGATCGCGGCCAACGGCTGGTTCATCGCGGGCGATGCCGTCAAGGCGGTGATCGCGGCGCTTGTCGCCAGCCAGGTGCACCGAGGGTGGCCGGGCCTCATCACCCCTCTGCGCGTCCGACGTGGACGCGTCGTCGCACTCACCGCATGACAACTCACCGCATGGACCCCGCGTGATCGAATTCCGCGATGTCTCACACTCATTCGACGGTCGTCGGGTGTTGAGCGACGTCTCGGTCGACCTTCCCGAACGACGCATCGGCATCGTGGGCGCCAACGGCAGCGGAAAATCGACGCTGGCGCGGATGATCAACGCGCTCGTCATCCCCGACACCGGGACCGTCGTCGTCGATGGTCTCGACGCAGCGAAGGAAAAGCGTCGTGTTCGGCGCCGCGTCGGATTCATCTTCTCCGACCCCGACCGACAGATCATCATGCCGACGGTGCGTGAGGACATCGAACTCTCGCTGACCAGAACCGATCTGAACAAAGCCGAACGTCGGGACCGCGCGGTGAGCGTGCTCGATCGATTCGGCCTCGCCGACCACGCCGACCAACCCGCGAGCAGACTGTCCGGCGGGCAGAAACAACTCCTCGCTCTCGCAGCGGTATTCGTCACCGAACCGGCGATCATCGTCGCCGACGAACCGACAACGCTCCTCGACCTGCGCAACAGCCGCATGCTGCGTCGCGTGTTCGCCGACCTCGACGTCCAACTCGTCGTGGTCACCCACGACCTCGACCTTGTCGACGACTTCGAGCGCGTACTCGTCATCGACGACGGGGTCATCACCGTCGACGATGTGCCCGGCGTCGCGCTGCCCGCCTATCGCGAGGCGATGGCATGAATCCGCTCGGCACCTACCGGCCCGGAAACTCGCTGCTGCACAGGGCCTCCCCCGGCGTGAAGCTGCTCGGCCTCGCCGCGGGCATTCTCGCCATCACCCTGTGTGTCAGATCCCTTCCGGCCCTCGGGATCGCCGCGGCCGCGGTCGTCGCGGTCTACGCCCTTGCCGGGATCGGTCCGGCCACGGCGTGGCGCCAGTTCCGCCCGACGCTGTGGATTCTGGTGTTCGTCTTCGTCTTTCAGGTCATCTTCACCGACTGGCGTCGAGCGGTTCTGGTGTGCGGCATCCTCGCGCTCTCGGTACTGCTGGCCGCCGTGGTCAGCCTGACCACCCGCACCACCGACATGCTCGACTCGCTGACGCGCGCCATGTCGCCGCTGAGCAAACTCGGCGTGCGCACCGACCTCATCGCGATCTCGCTCGCCCTCACGATCCGGACGATTCCGCTGATCGTCGAGATCGCTGGCCAGGTCGACGAGGCGCGCCGCGCACGCGGACTACGGCCAGGCGCGCGAATCCTGGTTGCGCCCATCGTGATCGCCGCGCTGCGGACCGCCGACGGGTTCGCCGAGAGCCTCAGCGCTCGCGGATTGGATTGACCTCACAGCAGTGCTCGGGTCCCGAGCCGCGCAGAAAGTTACGCCTCGTGGGTCGCTCGCATGTACCGGTACAGGCGGAGGACCCGAGGGGCGTGGTTTTCTGCGCGCGCCACCCCTGCTGCCGGGCGTGCGGTCAGGGAGCCACAGCCGTCGAGAACACCGGCGTGATCGGCAGCCGCAGCGCACCAGGAGCGTCGGCGGGCACCACAGGGTGTGCGGGTGCGACCGGCGCGAGCCGTCGGTAACCACTTCCCTGCTCGGGACGCTGGTCGTCTTCGCCCTTGTTGGGCCACAACGAGATCGCGCGCTCGGCCTGCGCCGAGATGGTCAATGACGGATTGACACCGAGGTTCGCCGAGACCGCAGCACCGTCGGTGACATGCAGCGTCGGATAACCCCACACACGGTGGTATGCGTCGACGACGCCGTTCGCAGGATCGTCGGAGATGGCACACCCGCCGAGGTAGTGGGCGGTGAGCGGCATGTTCATCACGTCGCCCCAGGTGCCACCGGCGAGCCCTCCCGGCAGGATGTCGGCGATGCGTCGAGTTGCCTCGTTGCCCTTGGGAATCCACGTCGGATTCGGCTCACCGTGGCCCTGCTTGCTCGTGACGTAACGGAACGGTCCGCGCTTACGGACGAACGTGGTCAGTGAGTTGTCGCTGCTCTGCATCACCAGAGCGATCACGGTGCGCTGACTCCACTTGCGCACGAAGAGAAGTCGCACGAGCAGGAAGGGGTTCCGCGCGATCTCCTTCAAGAACTGACCGAACCGGTTGCGCCTACTGCCACCGTCGGTGAGCACCGTCTGCAGATACGCGATCGCGTTGCTGCCCTTGCCGTATCGAACCGGTTCGATGTGCGTGTTGGGCTCCGGATGGAACGACGACGTGATCGCCACCCCGTGCGAATAGTCGTGTTGCGGATCGTATTTCGCAGCCATCGCTCCGAGGATCGATTCGGAGTTGGTACGCGTCAACGCGCCCATCGCGTCGGAGATCTTCGGAAGGGTCGTGCCCTTGGCACGGTGAAGCAGCTTCTGCGTGTTGAACGTCCCGGCCGCGACGATCACCTGATCTGCGGTGAAGGTGCGCTTACCCGCGCCGAACGGACCCCACGACGACGAGCCCCTGGTGTCGACCTCCCACGTCCCGTCGGCACGCTGCGCCAGTCCGTCGACGGTGGTGCGGTCGATGATCGTCGCCCCGTTGCGCTCGGCGAGACCGAGGTAGTTCTTCATCAGGGTGTTCTTCGCGCCCACCCGGCAGCCGGTCATACACGCGCCGCACTCGGTGCAGGCGGTCCGCTCCGGTCCGGCTCCACCGAAATACGGATCGGGCACGGTCTCGCCCGGCACTCCCGCCAGGCCGGTCTTGGCACCGAAGAACACTCCGACCGGCGTCGAGGTGAAGGTGTCGGCCGCGCCCATCTGCTCGGCAACCGTTCGCATCACCCGATCCGATTCTGTGACAGTGGGATTGGTGACGACGCCCAGCATCCGTCGCGCCTGCTCGTAATGCGGCGTGAGCTCGGCCTCCCAGTCGGTGATGTGGTTCCACTGGGGGTCGGTGAAGAACGGTGTCGGAGGCTTGTAAAGGGTGTTGGCGTAGTTGAGCGAGCCACCGCCGACGCCCGCTCCCGCCATGATCATCACGTCCTTGAGGGCGTGGATGCGCTGAATCCCGTACAGCCCGAGCTTCGGCGCCCACAGCCACTTGTGCAGACGCCAACTCGTCTTCGCGAACTCGTGGTCTTCGAACCGACGTCCGGCTTCGATCACCCCGACGCGGTACCCCTTCTCGACGAGGCGCAACGCACTGACGCTGCCGCCGAAACCGGAACCGACGATGAGCACGTCGAAGTCAGGCTCATTCTCGCGCTGGTTGAGCTTGTCGAAACCATGGTGGGCTGCCATAGCCAACCATTCTAACGCCCGTTGTCACATGACGTGACGGCGGTCTCACCTGGTGGGCAGAAGCGCGGTTAGGCGCGAACAGACAACCCGACCTTCTGGAACTCCTTGAGATCGGAATAGCCGGCCTTCGCCATCGAACGACGCAGTGCGCCAACCAGATTCAGTTCTCCGAACGGGTCGTCGGACGGTCCGTTGAGTACCGTCTCGAGGCTCGGTCGTCCCTCGTCGGTCGCGACGCGCAGCAGCGCGCCGCGCGGAGTGTCGGGATGCGCTGCGGCCGACGGCCAATACCATCCTTGACCTGGGGCTTCGGCTGCTGCGGCCAGCGGCGTACCGAGCACCGCGGCGTCGGCACCACAGGCGATCGCCTTGGCGAGGTCGCCCGAGGTGTGGATGTCGCCGTCGGCGATGACGTGCACATAGCGGCCGCCGGTCTCGTCGAGGTACTCCCGACGCGCAGCTGCGGCGTCGGCAATCGCGGTGGCCATCGGAACGCCGATACCGAGCACCTCCGACGTCGTCGTCGCTCCTTCGGCCGAGCCGTAACCGACGATCACGCCGGCAGCGCCGGTCCGCATCAGGTGGAGGGCGGTCCGGTGGTCGTGTACGCCGCCCGCGATCACCGGGATGTCGAGTTCTGCGATGAACGTCTTGAGGTTGAGCGGTTCTTCTTCGCCACGGACGACATGCTCGGCGGAGATGATCGTGCCGTGCACGACCAGGATCTCGACGCCGGCGGCGAGGAGTGCGGGCGTCAGTTCCGGTGCGTGTTGCGGACTCACCCGAACGGCGGTCGTCACACCCGAGTCACGCACAAAGCTCACGGCTTCGCCGAGAAGATCGGTGTCGATCGGGGCGCGATGCAGTTCCTGCAGAAAGCGCACGGGCGCAGACGGATCCGGATCGTTGAGCGCGATGTCGACGAGTTGCGCGATCTTGCCCTCGACGTCGCGGTGGCGCGCCCAGAGTCCCTCACCGTTGATTGCGCCGAGCGAACCGAGCCTTCCCAGCGCCACCGCCATCTGCGGCGAGACGAGGGCGTCGGTGGGATGGCTCAGGATCGGCGAGTTGAACCGGTAGGCGTCGATCTGCCAGGCCGTCGACACTTCCTTCGACGAGCGCGTCCGTCGTGACGGGACGATGCTGATGTCGTCGAGTTCATATGTTCGACGGGCGGTTCTGCCCATGCCGATGTCGGTCAGGTCACGCACCGTTGCGCCTCTCTAGGGGGTTGATGGACTGCTATTCGACTGTGCGTCGTCGTGATCGCAAAAGATCACGACGACGTTCAGCGGGAATAGTAGTTCGGCGCCTCGGCGGTCAGTGTGATGTCGTGCGGATGCGACTCCTTGAGGCCCGCCGCGGTGATCTGCACGAAGCGTGCACCCTGCAGGTGATCGATGGTCGACGACCCGGTGTAACCCATCGACGCACGAAGCCCGCCGACGAGCTGGTGCACCACCTGGCCGAGGGGCCCGCGGTAGGGCACCCGTCCTTCGATGCCCTCGGGCACCAGCTTCTCCTCGGCGAGCACGTCGTCTTGGAAGTAGCGGTCCTTGGAGTACGACTTGGCCTGTCCGCGGCCCTGCATGGCGCCGAGCGATCCCATGCCTCGATAGCTCTTGAACTGCTTGCCGTTGACCAGGATCAGGTCGCCGGGAGCCTCTGCGGTGCCCGCGAGGAGCGAACCGAGCATGACGGTCGACGCGCCTGCCGCGAGTGCCTTGGCGATGTCGCCGGAGTACTGCACACCACCGTCGGCGATGACCGGAACGCCTGCCTTGTTGCACACGGCGACGGCCTCGAGGATGGCGGTGATCTGCGGGGCGCCGACGCCTGCGACGACGCGCGTCGTGCAGATCGAACCGGGCCCGACACCGACCTTGACGGCGTCGGCGCCCGCGTCGACGAGCGCCTGCGCGGCCTCACGGGTTGCGACGTTGCCGCCGACGATCTGCACACGATCGCCGATTTCGGCCTTGAGCTTGGCGACCATCTCGAGCACCAGTCGGTTGTGCGCATGGGCGGTGTCGACGATGATCACGTCGGCGCCCGCGTCGGAGAGCGCCATCGCACGTTCCCACTGCGGATCGCCGGTTCCCACGGCCGCGCCGACGAGCAATCGGCCGTCGGAATCCTTGGTGGCGAGCGGGTGCTGCTCGGTCTTGACGAAGTCCTTGACCGTGATGAGGCCGGTGAGCTTGCCGTTGCCGTCGACGATCGGCAGCTTCTCGACCTTGTTGCGACGCAGGAGTCCGAGCGCGGCCTCGGCGGACACGCCTTCCTGTGCGGTGATGAGCGGCGCCTTGGTCATCACCTCGGAGACCGGGCGGTCCTGGTCGACCTCGAAGCGCATGTCGCGGTTGGTGATGATGCCGACGAGTTCGC
The DNA here is from genome assembly GCF_001665925.1 of Gordonia sp. 852002-50816_SCH5313054-c. NCBI lineage: Bacteria > Bacillati > Actinomycetota > Actinomycetes > Mycobacteriales > Gordoniaceae > Gordonia > Gordonia sp. 852002-50816_SCH5313054-c. Next base: position 29,307 of record NZ_LZTE01000036.1, on the reverse strand, counting down.
CGCGATCGTCGACGACCGGCAGGCCAGAGATGCGATACCGGGCACACATGGCGTCGACCTCGGCGAGCGTGTTGCTCGGCGAGCAGGTCACGGGATCGGTCACCATGCCCGCCTCGGAGCGCTTGACCGTCTCCACCTGGCCGGCCTGGGCCTCGATCGACAAGTTGCGGTGAAGGACACCCATGCCGCCGGCACGCGCCATGGCGATGGCCATGCGCGACTCGGTGACGGTGTCCATCGCCGAACTTACGAGAGGCACGCGAAGCGTGATCTCCTTGGTCACCCGCGTGGATGTGTCGACCTCACTGGGAATCACATCCGACGCCGACGGCAACAACAGGACGTCGTCAAACGTCAGTGCGAGCATTGCGACCTTGCCGGGGTCGTCTCCTCCGGTGCGAACCTGCGTCATTGGTCCATTCTATCTGGTAAAGGGTGGCTGCTGATTTCGCCCGCAGCGAAGGGCGCCCGGCGTCGGCGCAGACAGCAGACAAACTGTGGAGCGTTGCGGCAGCCGTGCGCTGCAATCGGTTACGGTGGAGTCGTGCGTGATCATCTCCCACCGGGCCTTCCACCAGACCCGTTCGCCGACGACCCCAGCGATCCGGCTTCCATGCTGGATTCGATGGAGCCTGGCATCCCCTTGGATGAGAGTGAGCGGCTCGCGGTCGAAGAGGATCTGGCCGACCTCGCCGTCTATGAGGCATTGCTGGCACATCGTGGGATTCGTGGGCTCGTCGTCGTCTGCGACGACTGCCAGGAAGACCATTACCACGACTGGGACATGCTGCGCGCCAACCTACTTCAACTATTGATCGACGGAACCGTGCGGCCGCATGAGCCCGCTGTCGATCCGCGTCCCGACGCCTACGTCACCTGGGACTACTGCCGCGGCTATGCCGACGCGCACCATCACATCGACGACGACCGCTGAGTCACCGAGCACAGGGTCTCGGGCGTCGCACACAGCTGACATCACGAAACAAGCCACGAGCGCCGCAATCGCGGAGCTCGTGGCTTGTTCGATTGTCTCGCCCGACTGACCTGTCCTACACCGAAGGTCTTAATCCGTCTGACTGACGCAGATCAGCTCGACGGTGGCCAGCTGCTCGACGGACCGTCGTTTGCCGCCGTAGTGGTGGTCGTGGTCGTCGTCGGCGGCTTGGTTGTGGTCGTAGGGGTCTGGCTGGTCTCAGGCGGAGTCGTCTGAGGCGACGTCGTCTCGGGCTTTGTCTGACTCGTGAGCGGGTCGGTCGGCTGTTGCGGCTCCGACGTTCGCGCCTGGGAGGTATCGACGTTTCCGCCGTTCGGCGACGTTGCCGAGGTACCGCTGCGCACGGTTGTCCCGGTGTCGGCTCGCAGGCGTCCGATCCACTCGTCCATGTGTGAGCGAGTGTCTGAGTCGCGAACCGGCCCCATCGAATTCTCTGCCTGCGAGATCAACGATTCGGCGGCAGGCGTGTTGCCTGCGGCGAGTTCGGCTTCGGCCTTCTCGAGGTTCGAACGCACGTCGTATGCGGCTTGCGTTTCCGATGCAGCCTGCGCGAACACGACCTTCTTGACGTTCCACAGCGGGTCGCCCGGTTCGGAACCCTGCGACATCACGGTGAGCCCTGCTGCCGCGACGACGGCAACTGCTGCGGCCCCGGCGACGATACGCAGGGTGCGCACGACGGTACGGGTCCGAGCCCTCGGACGTTCCGCAGCGATCGCGTTCTCGACGTCGGCGACAGTCGGGCCGAGCGGCAGCGGATCGGCTAGCGACTCGTGGCGCCACGCGGAGAGCAGACCCGCGAGTTCGTACTCGACGTCATCGCGCGTCGGCGTCGGAACGTCGTGCGACAGTGCGTCGATGAACGCGTCGTCGAATTGGACCGCGGAGATGTCCACGGGCGTGTCGTCGGGAGCCGACCACTCCCCTGTGGGATTTCTGTACTCACCAGTTCCGGTGTCATGCATGCCCCCCGACTGCCGCCGACCCGGCACGGAGCGACCACGATGCGACTCATGCTCGTCGTTCATCATGTCCTCCCGCCTTTCTCAGCTGTTCCTTCAACTTGGCCAAAGCTCGGTGTTGCGCGACGCGGACCGCGCCGGGGGTGCTTCCCACGGCTTCTGCGGTCTCCTCAGCGGACAGTCCGACGACCAGACGCAGGATGAGTACTTCGCGTTGCTTCTCCGGAATCAACGCGAGGAGTGCTTTCATCTCACGGCTGGCGTCGGCGTCGAGTGCGCTCTGCTCTGGTCCTCCAGTGACCTGGACGACCTCGGGGAGCTGCTCGACGGGGTCAGCCTTCACACGACCGGCGACGCGCATGGCGTCAGCTACCTTGTGCGAGGCAATGCCGTACACAAAGGCCATGAACGGTCGCCCCTGGTCTTGATACCGGGGCAGCGCGGTCATGACAGCCATAAGGGCCTCCTGCGCCACGTCGTCAGCGGAGAACAAATGGCGTTCTCCGACACCGATTCGCCCTCGGCAGTAGCGCACGATCGGTTCCTGCACACTTTCGAGGACTGACGTGAGTGCGACCCGGTCGCCCGACGCGGCTGCGCGGACGGCTTCGTCTAACTCAACACCTGTCAGTTTCATCGTCAGTTGAGATTCCCGTGTTACACGTTTGTGTTGCCTGATCAATCGGGTCGTGATGGATCTACGTGCGGCCGGCGAACGGCATCCCCCGATCCACAAGCATGTCATGCGACGCGTTGATGCTTGCAATCGTTGTATCCGACGTGTCGCCGAGGCCTTGCAGCAAAGACAACGACGCCCAGGTCAGAGGTAAAAATCCACCTGCCTGCGCACGCCGAAGACATACCCTCGCAACGGCAAGCGCGTCGGATGTATCGATCGCGGACGCCGCGGCGATGAGATCTGTCTTGATGTGATGACGCTCATGATTCGCCGAGACCGGGGCCATCATTTTTTGGGCCTCACCGATAAGTCGACGCGCCCGGTCTGCGTCGCCGGTGTAGATGGCCAGCTCAGCACCGACCCATCGCTCCCGCACGCGCGGGCGGACCTCGGTGACGAAAGTCGTCCACGGGTCGGAGCCCGCTTCCTCGACCTCGCGGCCGTCGTGCAGCTCTCGCGCCCGGATGAGCAGCCGAGTCGAGACCGAGAATCGGAACAGACCGAGATTGTCGGCCGCGAGTCCTACGACGGCGTCGTGCGCGGCAACGCGAACCCACGCATCTGTGGAGCCGAAGGGATCATCGAGTGCAGCCAGCGCTGCGGCGTCGAACCCGACGGCGAGGTCGTGTCGACCCGACTGTCGGTGTAGTGAGGCCGTGGTACTGAACGCCAAGGAGATCACCTCTCTGGCGTCGACCGCTCTGGCGTGCGCACGAAGCCGGTCGAGCATGGTCAGCGCTGCGGCCCCGTCGCCGAGCCCTCCTCGTTCGACGGCCGCCCACCATTGCTGTCGCAGCGAATTCAACACAATCTCGTGGTCCACATCACTTCCATTGTCTCCGTTTTCCTGAATTTAACCTGTTGTCACAATTCTTTAATTCGACGCCAACGTCACGTACGCATGATGAGAACATTTCCTTCGTGTTACTCGGCGTTCTCGGCACCGCACGCGCCTACGATCGCACTTTCGCTCGAAGAGAGCGAAATCAATCCGCATCCATGCAGGTCACGGCACATCATCGGGCACCGACGAGGGTCTCCGCAGGTGGCAGGGTCGGCCTGTGCTAGCCCGGGCCAGCCACACAACATTTCGTTAACAACGATGGAATTTTTTGAACGATCTTGTCCTCAAGAGGCACTATTGACGCTGTTTCCGTCGTCCGCCTAGTGTTTGCGATGCACAGCCGATAGCGGCGATGCGCCAGTGTGGTTCCGCCGGTCTCGCGGCCGACGGAGCAGTGCAGCGGTACCTCGAGAATCAAAGGAGTTCGTGCCATGCCTCAGCCAAATCACCTCCCCGGACCTAATGCCGATATCTGGGATTGGCAAATGCAAGGCCTATGTCGCGGCGTCGACTCCTCTATGTTCTTTCATCCCGATGGCGAGCGCGGCCGCGCACGAGCTCAGCGAGAGCGTCGCGCAAAAGAAATGTGTCACCAGTGCCCGGTGATCGCGCATTGCCGTGAGCACGCTCTCGCAGTCGCTGAGCCGTACGGGATCTGGGGCGGACTCTCGGAGTCCGAACGCAGCATGCTGATGAAGCGCGGCGTCGGACGTCGCATCGCGAGCTGACCGAGCACTCACACACAGCAGACGACAAGACCACAAAGAAGCCCGGGCCGACCATCTGGTCGGCCCGGGCTCCTTTTTGCCTCTTGCAGTTGTGTCACATGCGGTCAGAGATCAGACCGCGAGCACCGCTCGGTCAGTGTGCGTGCCCGTGACCGTGATCTGCGGCCGCACCGGCGGGCTCGTCGGCAACCGCGGCCTCGGTGGTCAACACCATCCGCGACGCCGACGCCGCGTTCACGACGGCCGACCTCGTCACCTTGACCGGGTCGATGATGCCGTCTGCCAGCAGGTCACCATACGAGAGCGTCGCGGCATTGAAGCCGTGACCGGTCTCCTGGCGTGCGACCTTGTCGACAACCACGGCACCGTCGACGCCCGCGTTGCTGGCGATCCAGTACAGCGGCGAACGCACGGCGTCGCGAACGACCCGGACGCCGAGCGCCTCGTCCTGGCCGAGTCCCTCGGCGAGAGAATCGAGCACCTTCGACGCCTGCACGAGCGCAGACCCACCACCGGGGATGATGCCCTCCTCGACTGCGGCCTTGGCTGCGGCGACCGCATCCTCGACGCGGTGCTTGCGCTCCTTGAGTGCTGTCTCGGTCGGCGCGCCGACGCGAATCACGGCGATGCCGCCGGAGAGCTTCGCCAACCGCTCGGCGAGCTTCTCGCGGTCCCAGTCGGAGTCGCTGTTGTCGATCTCGCGTCGGATCTGGTCGGCACGTGCGGCGACGGCCTCCTTCGAACCGCCACCCTCTACGAGGGTGGTGGTGTCCTTGGTGACGACAGCGCGACGCACCGTGCCGAGCTGATCGAGCTCGGTCGTCGACAGCGAGAGTCCGATGTCGGTCGAGATCACGGTGCCACCGGTGACGACAGCGAGGTCGTCGAGGAACGCCTTGCGACGATCACCGAAGAACGGCGCCTTGACCGCGACGGCCTTGATGGTCTTGCGGATCGAGTTGACCACCAGCGTCGAGAGCGGCTCGCCCTCGACGTCTTCGGCAATGATCAGCAGCGATTTGCCAGACTGCGCGACCTTCTCCAGCAACGGGAGGAAATCGGGCAGCGAGCTGATCTTCTCGCGGTAGAGGAGCACGTACGCGTCCTCGAGGACCGCTTCCTGGCTGTCGGGATCGGTCATGAAGTAGGGCGAGAGGTAGCCCTTGTCGAACTGCACGCCCTCGGTGACGACCAGTTCGGTGTGCAGTCCCGATCCCTCTTCGACGGTGACGACGCCGTCGGTGCCGACCGTCGCCATCGCCTTGCCGACCATCTCGCCGACCTCGGGGTCACGCGAGCTGACGGTGGCGACCTGAGCGATCGCCTTCTCGCCCTCGACGGGCGTTGCGACGCGGACCAGTTCGTCGTTGATCGCGTCGGCGGCCTTCGAGATACCCGCACCGAGCGAGACGGGGCTCGCGCCCGCTGCGACGTTGCGCAGACCTTCGCTGACGATCGCCTGCGCGAGAACGGTTGCGGTGGTCGTGCCGTCGCCTGCGACGTCGTTCGTCTTGGTGGCGACCGACTTCACCAACTGAGCGCCCATGTTCTCGAACGGGTCCTCGAGTTCGATGTCGCGTGCGATCGTCACGCCGTCATTGGTGACCGACGGTCCGCCGAACGCCTTGGACAGCACCACATGTCGCCCACGCGGGCCGAGTGTCACCTTGACCGTGTCAGCGAGCTGATCGATACCGCGCTCGAGTGAGCGACGGGCCTTCTCGTCGAATTCGATCTGTTTGGCCATGACTTCCTTCTTGAGTGCCTTCTACTGGGGAAATGAATGGGGGCACAACGTAGTCCGCCCCGGGGTCTGCGTACAGACCCCGGGGCGGAACGACCACACGTTGGTCCGTGGGGTCTTACTTGCCGATCACCGCGAGCACGTCGCGGGACGAGAGGATCAGGTACTCCTCGCCGGCATACTTGATTTCGGTGCCGCCGTACTTGCTGTAGATGACGGTGTCGCCTTCTTTGACGTCGACAGGGACGCGGTTGCCCTGCTCGGTGACACGCCCTTCGCCGACGGCGATGACGGTGCCCTCCTGGGGCTTCTCCTTGGCGGTATCCGGGATGACCAGACCGGATGCGGTGGTCGTCTCGGCCTCCACAGCCTGCACCAGGATCTTGTCCTCAAGCGGCTTGATGTTCACGCTCGCCACGATGTGAGTCCTCAACTTTCTCATCTGAGAAACGATGTATGTGTTTGCGGGCCCTGCACGAAACCTCGTCGTCGCGGGTGGCCGAGGTTCACTTTCAGTGCCTACTGGCACTCTATACGTGAGAGTGCCAGCACTCAAGGGGCACGGGTGCAAACGTCTCCCCTACGCGGCTCAGACACCGACCGGGAGGCGTCGCGACCACCACGATGCCACGAGCGCTCCGAGCAATCCGACGACCGCGAGCGCACTGACCACCCAGATCGCCATCGACATGCCGCCCAGCAACTGACCGGGCTGATGCGTGACGCCCGAACTGGCCAGAATGGCGGTGATGATCGCCAGCATCACTGCGCCGCCGACCTGGACGCTGGTGTTGACCAGACCGGACGCCAAACCCTGCTCGTGGTCGGCGACGCCAGCGGTGCCCTGTGAGTTGATCGACGGGAACGTCAGCGCAAACCCGACGCCCAACAGAATGATGGTCGGCAGCAGGAACTCGGCGTACGACATACCCGGCTGGACACGGGAGAACCACAGGTAACCGCCGAGGAACGACGCGAAACCGGCCACGAGCAGAAGTGGCGTCGGAACTCTGTCGAGGACACGATCCATCCGTGTCGCGCTCGCGACGACGATCACGCCTGCCGGCAGAAAGGCGAGCGCCATTCCCAGCGGCGACCAACCCAACGAGTCCTGCAGATACAGTGTCACGACGAACTGGAACGCGACGTAGCCGCCGAACATCAGCGCACCGGAGAGGTTCGCGTGGACCAGCAATGCCGACCTCAGGATTCCCGGACGCACCAGCGGGTGTCGGTGACGAAGTTCGACAGCGACGAACGCGACGCCCAGGATTGCCGACGCGGCGAAACTCGCGATCGTGACGGGTGCGGTCCACCCGACCTCGGGAGCACGCACGACCGCGAAGACGAGCAGCAGCAGTGCACCGGTGCTGGTCAGTGCGCCCAACGCGTCGACCTGTCGCCAGTGCATGGGTGCGCGTGGCGCTGTCGGGATCACCCGCAGGCCTGCGAACAGCAACGCAAGCGCGACGGGCCCCGGGAACAGAAGCGTTGCGCGCCAGGACAGTTCGGTCAGCAGACCACCGAAGACCAGGCCGAGCGAGAAGCCACTCGCTCCGCACACGGTGTAGATACTGAATGCCTTGTTGCGTGCGGGCCCCTCGGCGAACGTCGTCGTGATGATCGACAAGCCGGCGGGCACGGTGAACGCCGCAGCAATCCCCTTGATGAAACGCAGAGCGATGATGACCGCATTGATGTCGACGACGGCGCTTGCGACAGACGCGACGCCGAACACGCCCAGTGCCACCAGGAACACCCTGCGGCGACCGAACAGATCGCTTGCACGCCCGCCCAGCAACAGCAGACCGCCGTAGCCCAGGACGTATCCGCTCACGATCCACTGCAACTGCGACTGACCCATGTGGAGGTCCTCGCCGATCGACGGCAGTGCGACGCCGACCATCGAGATGTCGAGGCCGTCGAGGAAGAGCGCTCCCGCCAGAACCACCAGCAGCAGCCACACCTTCCCGGTCCACCCCGTCGCTGAGGTGATGTGAAGGTCCGATGACGGTTCGGGAGCCGCCTGATTGATGTCGTGTGCCCGATCGTCGACGCTCGACGACTCGGACCGATGCGCGATGACCACGTCTCGTGTGTTGTGTGCCATGCGAGGAACTATATGCATGTGCATTCAATGCGTCTACATTAATTGTCATCACATCTTTTGCTGAGGCATATATTGCAGTTGCAGGGTAGGATGCGGTGCATGACCAAGGCGGTGACTTCTGAGGACCAGTTGGCTGCCGCGTGGAGAGATCTGTCGATCCGCTACAACAAGGTTCTGTGCAGTCTCGACCGTGAGCTGCAGGCCAAGCACGGACTCTCATCGAGCGAGTTCGAGGTACTCGAGCTGCTCGCGGAGGCCGACGACCATCAAGCCCGGATGAGCGAGCTGGCAAGCCGAGTGCATCTGAGCCAGAGCGCACTCTCCCGCGTGGTCGGCCGACTGGAGAAGGACGGGCTGGTTGTCCGCACGATGTGTTCCTCAGACCGACGTTCGGTTTTCGCCACCCTGACCGCCTCGGGCGAGCAGCGGTATGCGCAGGCACGCCCGACGCAGCGCGAGACTCTCGCGTCGCTCACGGATGGGTGCCCGCAACTGTTGCGCGAGGACTGATCAGCGTTCTTGCGACACCTGCACACTCAGCCCCGGATCGGTGGCCACGGTCAGCGGTGACGGTTGCGCGCCGCCCGCAATGACGTGCGCGCCCAGCGTGGCGATCATGACGCCGTTGTCGGTACACAGGCGCGGCTTCGGCACGCGCAGCGTGATTCCGGCTGCGGCACAACGTTCTTGCGCCAGCGACCGAATCCGGGAGTTGGCCGTCGCACCGCCGCCGAGCACCAGGGTGTCGACGCCGAGGTCTGTGCACGCGCGAACCGCCTTGAGTGTCAACACATCTGCCACGGCTTCCTGAAACGACGCCGCGATATCGGCGACCGGGACGTCGACGCCATCGCGGCGGCACTTCTCGACGTAGCGTGCCACCGCCGTCTTCACCCCCGAGAACGAGAAGTCGTAGCGGGCGTCACGCGGCCCCGTCATGCCTCTCGGGAACTCGATCGCGTGCGGGTCGCCTTGTGCCGCAGCCTTATCCAGTGCGGGACCGCCCGGGAAGCCGAGGTTGAGCAGGCGCGCCACCTTGTCGAAGGCTTCCCCGGCAGCATCGTCGACCGTGGTGCCGAGTTCGACGATGGGGTCGGCGAGATCGGTGACGTGCAGGAGATGGGTGTGGCCACCCGAGACGAGGAGCGCGACACATTCGGGCATCGGCCCGTGTTCGAGTGTGTCGACGGCGACGTGCCCGCCGAGATGATTCATCGCATACAGCGGTACATCCCACGCCAGCGAATACGCCTTGGCGGCAGCAACTCCGACGAGCAGCGCGCCTGCGAGGCCCGGCCCGATGGTGACGGCGATGGCATCCGGCTTGTCGATCCCCGCAGCTTCACGCGCCCGCTGCATGGCGGGCACGATCGCTTCGAGGTGTGCGCGCGAGGCGATCTCCGGCACCACTCCCCCGAAGCGTGCGTGCTCGTCGACACTCGAGGCCACCTCGTCGGCAAGCAGCGTGACCTCGCCGGGTCCGTCACCCTCACCCGGCGTCCACTCGACGATCCCGACTCCGGTTTCGTCGCACGAACTCTCCACGCCCATCACGATCATGTGGGATCACCTCCACGCCCCGACACCGAGGGCCGCGCCATCGTGTAGGCGTCGGCGCCGGAGGGCTGATAGTAGTTGCGGCGCACACCACGTCGGACGAAGCCGTTGCGTTCGTACAGCGCGATCGCGGTGTCGTTGTCGATCCTGACCTCGAGGTAGACCGGGGCGTCCGCGGCATCGGCGACGTCGAGCATCACGTCGAGCAATGCGCGTCCGTAGCCGAGACCACGATGACTCGGCGCGACGGCGATGGTGTGGATCTCGCACTCGAAGTTGCCCTCGCCGCCCAGCGTCGAAATGCCCGCGTATCCGACGACTTCGCCACCTGGCGTCTCGCGCGCCGCGAAGTATCGGTTGTAGGGCGCGTTGAGCTCGGCACGGAATGCGGTTGCGGGCCACGGTGAATCACCGACGAACATCTCACGCTCGAGCATCGCGCACCGTGGAATGTCCGAATAGTCGAGCCGGTCGATCAGCAACTCGTGAGTGGTCATTTCGGAGTCACCGCCTTGGCGCGCTGGTCTTTTCGTTCGACGGCATCCGGGCGGCGGAGATAGAGCGGGACGAGCGGTCCCGGCGCTGCGCCTGCCACGACGTCGCTCGCACTTGCCAGGAGCAGACCGCGCACCGTCGGCGTGGTCACCAGCGACGGCTCGCCCTGCCACCCACACAGTTCGAGATGACTCGGCGAGCCCGCCGCGACGTCGACCGGCTGCGCCGCAAGCGATTCGGCTACCACCGCGGGTGCCGACACGTCGGGACCACTGACCCGCGCAGCGTCGCGGTAACGCGCCCAGTACACCTCGCGGCGTCGCGCGTCGGTGACCACAGCCATCGACGATCCGGCCGGAAAGTGTTGCGCGGCGTCGGCGGCGATCGCGTCGAGCGAGCACACCCCGTACACCGGAAGACCGAGCGCGTCGCCGAATCCGGCGCCGGTCGCCATGCCGACCCGTAGACCCGTGAAAGGTCCTGGGCCACAACCGACCACGACAGCGTCGAGCCCGTCTCGGCGCACACCGGCCTCGTCGAGTGCCTCCGACATCAGCGTTGTCAGCACTTCCGCGTGCCGCCGGTGGTCGGCCGTCGCACGGTCGGCCAACACACGCACACCACTACCGTCGACCGTCCCGACGCCGGTCACCACCACATCGGTCGCGGTGTCGATGACGAGCACCGTCATCTCATCCATCTATCCAACTCCATTGTGCGTGACGGACATCGGTATCGGGATCGCGCTGCAAGCGCACCAGCAGGTGCCGGTCTACGAGACGCTCCGCGACGCCTTCGCCCCATTCGACGACGACGACCGCGTCCGTGAGATCGGTGTCGAGGTCGAGCGCGTCGAGTTCGTCGAGTCCACCGAGGCGGTACGCGTCGACGTGCACCATCCCAGGACGGTCGGGTGAACCGGGTTTGTGTTCACGAGCGATGATGAAGGTCGGCGACGACACCCTGCCAACCACATCGAGACCGGAGGCGATACCGCGTGCGAGTGCCGTCTTACCCGCCCCGAGCGGCCCGTCGAGGATGACGACGTCACCGGCCGAGAGGCCTTGTGCGAGTTCGGCTCCCAATGCCTCGGTGTCGACGACATCGGGCAGCTCACGAGTCTGGACATCATCGGCGTCGCTCATCGTCGCCTGCCCAACAACGGGATTCGACGACGCCGCGGCTGCGGGCGCGCTGCCCGCGACCGCTCCACGAGGTCGGCAATGGCGTCGGTCACGCGGTCGGGCTGCTCCATCAAGACCATGTGGCCTGCGCCGTCGACGATGTCGAGTCGGGAGTCGTCGCCGAGGTCGCCGAACATGTGCAGCGAGTTGGGCAGCGGTGTCATCTGGTCGGCGGTTCCACAGACGACAGCCGTTGGCACGGCGGCGATGACCGGCAGGCCCATCGATTCGTCGTGGTGTTCCAACGCATTCAGGAAACTCACGACAGTGGAGATCGGCGTGTTCTGAATCATCTTCTCCACGGCCCGACCGAGTGCGGGGCTGTGGAAGTCGGGCCCGAAGCTTGCCGACACGAGGACCGGCTCGAGGACCAGCCTGGTGAGGTCGCGCCCGGCTTGGATCACGCGCGGGGTGTGTCGAACAGTCGCGCGGAACGCGTCGACGAGGGGGTTGCGCAGTCCGCGCGCGAGACCTGCCTCGGTCAGTCCACGTGCGGCGGTGGCGACGAGCGCGACGCCTGCCACGGGCCCGTCAGGACCGAAGAGCTCCGCGTGGCGTCGCGCGAGCGCCATGATCGACATGCCACCCATCGAATGTCCGCACAGCACAACAGGTCCCGACGGTGCGACGGTCCGCATCACGGCCGCGACGTCGTCGGAGAGTTGTGCGATCGTGCAGGTGTCAGGGGGCGCGGCGTCGGACTTCCCATGTCCGCGATGATCGAAGAACACCAGTCGGATTCGCCGTTGCGCCCAGTGTTCGGCGAGGTCGAATCTCTGAAAGTGCCACGACGCCATACGAAGGCTGAAGCCGTGCACGAACAGCACTGTCAGCTCCGGTTTCTCGCCGGGCGCGATGCCCCCGAGGTCGACGGTGCGCACTGCGAGCGCCAGCCCGTCGTCGGTGGTGACAGTCGACGGCTCGTCGGAGTAGATGGCGGTGAAATCGATTCCCGCATAGGGATCGTCGAGTGCGTCGACACGACGCCGAGCCAGCGCACGTCCGGCACCCGCGACGGCCAACCCGCCCAGCGCTCCGAGACCTCCGAGACCCGCCACGAGGCCAACCCGTTCGTACGGCTTCACTGGTGCCCCACGTTGCCGGCCACGGCTCCCCCACCGACGTACTGCCGATGCGCGCGAGCGCCGATGCCGGTGATGATCTCGTAATCGATGGTGCCGATCTGATCGGCCCAGTCACGCGCGATGGGAGCGCCACGTGTTCCGGCGCCGAATAATTCGACGACGTCGCCCTCGGCGACCCCGCCTCCGTCTGGTCCGAGATCAATGACGAACTGGTCCATACACACTCGACCGACCTGCGGAAATCCCCGACCGTTGACCTGCACCCGCATCTGATTGGATAGCAACCTCGGCACACCGTCGGCATAGCCTGCGGGGACGACAGCAATCACGGTGTCGCGATCCGACGTCCAGTGATGGTTGTACGAAACACCCTGCCCCGCAGCAAGTTTCTTGACGAGAGCAACCTCGGCCCGCAACGTCATCGCCGGCACCAACCCGAAGTCGCCGCGCTGCGGAATCGGAGTGCATCCGTAGAGCGCGATGCCTGGCCGAACGAGGTCACGTGCCAGGTCCGGACGTGTCAGTGCGGCAGGCGAATTGGCGATGTGCATCACCTCCGCGGGACTTCCGAGCCGCACGAGATCGGCGGCAGCGGCGTCGAGGCGTTCGGCCTGCTGCGAGTTCAGCGGATGCTTGGGTTCGTCGCCGCGTACGAGATGACACATGATCGCTCGAACCCGTACGGCCCCGTCGGCCTTCGCTTTGGCGAGGTCGTCGGCGAAGTCGGCCCATTCGTCTGCGGCGACGCCGCTGCGGTTGAGACCGGTGTCGACCTTGGCGGTCACGGTGGCGGTTCGTCCCAGACGTCGCGCGGCGTCGGCAACCAGGGCGAGTTGACGCCGCGACGACAGCGCGATATCGATGTCAGCGCCGATCGCGGCGTCGAACGGTGCATGGTTGGTGTGCAGCCACGCCGTGATGTGCGCGTCGATACCTGCCTCGCGCAGCGCGAGCGCCTCTGCGATGTGGGCGACCCCGAGTTCTGTGGCGCCCGCCGCCAGCGCGGCACGCGCAACAGGCTCGGCGCCGTGACCGTAGCCATTCGCTTTGACCACGGCGATCACGTCCGTACCGGCCGCCGCGCGGACGACACCCACGTTGTGGGCGATCGCGTCGAGGTCGATGAACGCCGTCAGCGCTGCGGGAAGGCCGGTCTCGGCAGCCACCGGCGCATCGGGCGTCGAATCATGTGAGGTCATCGCGACCATTGTCCCAGATCCGACGGAGTGGTCGGCGGCACACTCGAGCGATTCCCACCACGCAGGTGAGTAGTCTCCCGCATCCGCACGCGGCGACCAGCGAGTGAACTGGACCGTGGCGCTCACGCCAATCCCCCAACTCCCTGCTCACCGGAGGTTCCCGATGACATTCGTGCCCTACAACCCCAGTTCGTACCCGATGCCGAATGTCGGAGCCGCTCAGCCGAGCAAGGCTGCGCTCGCCTGGTCATTCGTGCTCAACGCGGTGTCGATCGGCGTCTTACCGCTGGCCGAACTCGCGGGGCTATTCGGATTTGTCCTCACCATCAGCGGCGCCGAAGCCGGCAACGCCATAGGGTATGTCGGAGTCGCTCTGCTGGCGGTCGCAGCGGGCCTCATCGTCGCTTCGGGCATCATGACGCTCGCGGCACTCGCGCTCACCGTCATCTCGCAGACACGCCATCTCGGCGCGCCCTGGGTGATCGTCACGGCATGGGTGGTCACAGGCCTGAATCTGATCGGGCATGCAGTCCTTGCCTTCTACCTGAATTTCTAGCAAGGGCCGTCTTCAGCAAGCTCCCTGACCAGCCAGGGCTACGGACTCCTTCAGACAAGCAGTGTGCGCAGAGCTGGCCGGAGCGCAGCCAGCAGATTCGACGCACCGATCGGCGCTCCACCGCTGGCCAACGCCGCTGCCCGGGCGTGCACCCTCGCTGCAGCCGCACCCGCCCAGATCGGTGGCAGGCCCGCCGCCAGCAGCGCACCAGCGATGCCCGACAACACGTCTCCCGCTCCTGCTGTCGCCGCCCACGACGATTCCGCGTCGTTGCCGAACACCGTGCCGTCGGGCTCGGCGACCAGCGTGATGCGCCCCTTCAGCAGTACCGTCACACCCCAGCGCTGAGCGAGCCCCGCCACCGCCCCGAGGCGGTCAGCACCCACCTCCTCGCCGGTGAGGCGAGCGAATTCACCCGCATGCGGCGTCAGCAACGTCGGCGCCTCGCGTCCTCGTACCAGGTCTGGATGCTCGGACAGGACGGTCAATCCGTCCGCATCGACGAGGACCGGCAGCTCGGTGGCGAGGATCTTTCCCAGGAGATCCACGGCAGCGTCGTCTGTTCCTGCTCCCGGTCCGACGATCCACGCCTGCACACGACCGGCGTCGGCGAACTCCGGCACCGCGACGACCTCCGGAAAGTGCTCGACCACCTCGGAGTGCGCCGACCCGACATACCGAGTCATCCCCGACGTCGCGGTCACCGCGGCTCCCGTGCACAGGATGCCCGCGCCCGGATACCGATGCGATCCCGCGATCACTCCGACGACACCCTGCGTGTACTTGTCGTCGTGCGGTCCGGGGACCGGCCAGGCGTCGGCGATCTCGGTATCGGTGAGTGAGTACAGCCTTGGCCGCGTCGGGGGCGTCGACACCAGCGGTGCACCCTCCGGGTCCTCGGCGAGACCGATGTCGACGAGTTCTACGCGTCCGCATTGCGGTGCGGCGAGCAGGTGCGCGTGTCGTCGTACGCCGAACGTGACCGTGACGTCGGCGCGGACGGCGGGCTGGTTGATCTGCCCGGTGTCGGCGTCGACACCGGATGGAAGGTCGACGGCCACGATCGGAGTCAGCGGATCGACGGACGCGAAAACCGTTGCAGCTGCTGGCCGTAGCGGCCCATGACCGCCTATCCCCACGACGCCGTCGATGACGACGTCGAGCGAACTCGGGAGCGTTTCGACGACCCGACCACGTGCACGTCGAAGTGCCGCCAACCCACCGGCATGTGCCTTGTCGGGGGCGAGCAGCGTCGCGCTGACCGCGGCGCCGCGTCTGGCGAGTTCAGCGCCGGCGTAGAGGGCGTCGCCGCCGTTGTCGCCTGCCCCGACCACGATCCCGACGGCCCGTCCCACCACACCGTTCGTGCGTTCGGCCAGAAGCGCGGCCACCGCCTGAGCCACGCCGTGCGAGGCGCGGCGCATCAGTGTGCCGTTGGTCAGCAGTTCCCCTGTCGCGCGTTCCGCGGCGCGGACGGCGTCGGCGGTGAGGTAGCTGACCGGCATCAGGACCTACTCGACGGTGACCGACTTGGCGAGGTTGCGCGGCTTGTCGACGTCGTAGCCGCGAGCCTGCGCGACGCTCGCCGCGAAGACCTGCAACGGGATGGTCGAGACCAGCGGCTGCAGCAGCGTCGGCGTCTTCGGGATCGGGATGAAGTGATCGGCGACGGCACGCGCGGAGTCGTCGTCGGCTTCGGCGATCACGATCGTCCGCGCACCCCGCGCCTGGATCTCGCGGATGTTGCTGGCCATCTTGGAGTGCAGCACCGCGCGACCGTCGGCCTGAGGCATCACGACGATGACCGGCAGTCCGTCTTCGATGAGTGCGATCGGGCCGTGCTTGAGCTCGCCGGCAGCGAATCCCTCCGCGTGCATGTAGGCGAGTTCCTTGAGCTTGAGCGCGCCCTCGAGCGCCACCGGATAGCCGACGTGGCGACCGATGAACAGCACCGTGCCGCGATCGGCGAGCGAACGGGCGAGATCGCGGACGGGCTCCATGGTGTCGAGCACCTCGCGAACCGCATCGACCATCGCTTCCATCGCACCGAACTCACGCGCGACCTCGTCGGCGTACTTTGTGCCCCTGGCCTGCGCCAACGCGAGTCCCACGAGATACGCGGCGGCGATCTGCGCGAGGAAGCACTTGGTCGACGCGACGCCGATCTCCGGTCCGGCGTGCGTGTAGAGCACGGCGTCGGACTCGCGCGGGATCTGCGCACCGTTGGTGTTACAGATCGCCAAGACCCTGGCCTTTTGATCCTTGGCGTGCCGCACCGCCTCGAGCGTGTCGGCCGTTTCGCCCGACTGGGAGATGGCGACGACGAGCGTCTGGCGGTCGAGGACCGGATCGCGGTACCGGAACTCGCTGGCCAACTCGACCTCGACGGGCAGCCGGGTCCAGTGCTCGATCGCGTACTTGGCGAGCATGCCCGCGTGATACGCGGTTCCGCACGCCACGACGAAGACCTTGTCGACGTCGCGCAGGTCGTCGTCGGACAGGCGCTGCTCGTCGAGCACGATCCGACCGTTCTCCAGATGCCCGAGCAGGGTGTCGGCGAGCGCGCGGGGCTGCTCGGCGATCTCCTTGAGCATGAAGTAGTCGTAGCCACCCTTCTCAGCGGCCGCGAGATCCCAGTCGATGTGGAACGGCTTGCCGGGGCGAGGGTTCTGGTCGAAGTCGGTGATCGTGTAGCTCTCGGCCGTGATCACCACGACCTCGTCCTGGCCGAGTTCGACGGCGTCGCGCGTGTGCTCGATGAATGCGGTGACGTCGGACGCGACGAACATCTCGTCTTTGCCGACACCGACGACCAGCGGCGTCGACCGACGTGCCGCGACGATCGTGTCGGGGTGATCGGAATGCGTGAAGACCAGCGTGAACGCACCGTCGAGTCGACGCAGAGCGGCGAATGCGCTCGCGACGAAGTCGCCTGCGGTCGGGCCGGAGTTGTACTCGCGCTCGACGAGGTGCACCGCGGTCTCGGTGTCGGTGTCGGAGGTGAACTCGATGCCCGCGGCCTCGAGTTCGTCTCGCAGCGGAGCGTAGTTCTCGATGATCCCGTTGTGTACGACGGCGATCTTGCCGTCGGTGCTCACATGCGGGTGCGCGTTGCGATCGGTCGGCTGACCGTGCGTCGCCCACCGCGTGTGCCCCATTCCGGTCGTGCCCGTCAGGGCTTCGCGACCGACCGCGGCGATCTGTTTGTCC
This sequence comes from Gordonia sp. 852002-50816_SCH5313054-c, assembly GCF_001665925.1. Lineage (NCBI taxonomy): Bacteria > Bacillati > Actinomycetota > Actinomycetes > Mycobacteriales > Gordoniaceae > Gordonia > Gordonia sp. 852002-50816_SCH5313054-c. The sequence continues at coordinate 11,960 of NZ_LZTE01000036.1, read as the reverse complement.
AGGTTCTCGAGACGGCCTGCCTTCTTCTCGACGGTCGTGTGACCGTGCCCGTCGAGAATGGCGACACCCGCCGAGTCATATCCGCGGTACTCCATTCGACGCAGCGCCTCGACAACGATGTCGAGGGCGTCTCGCCTGCCCACGTATCCGACAATTCCACACATAGATGTTCAGCGTACCGGGGTTTTTGCGAGCAATTGACGAGCCCCGCCGCCCGACTTGGCACCCAGCAATCGCGATACCGAATCAAGGCGCTCCTGCGGCGCTTCGTCGACGTCGACGACCGTGGTCTTGCCAATCTGCGCCTCGGCGTCGGCGAAGCCCGCGTACTGGGGGTCGCCGGTGAGGGTGTACAGCAGAAATCCCGTGGTCATCGCACGTACGGTCGAATGGGACTTGCGGTCGACCGCAGCGAATCCGAGTAGCGACTTGACCGAGGGCCGCTCAACGATGCCCGCCCGAGTCGCCTTGGGGATGGTGCGCAATGACACATCGCCCGCATAATCACGAGCCAGCGCGAGTCCGTTGGCGTCGACGTTGTCGAGATCTCCGGCCCCGGTCAGCAGCAGACACGGAGCAGTTGCGGTCTTCGCGGCCTGCGGCAGCGCTTGCGTGGTCGGAGCCGGAAACAGTGCGACGACGCCGCGCACGTCCCGTGCTTCCTGCCCGAGTAGTTGCTGATCACCCGCGGCGATGGCGGCCGCGGACGCACCGAAACCGTGCCCGACGAACCCGATGCGGTCTCGGTCGACGGTGATCTCTCCGGTGCCGAGCGAGTAATTGCTGACGATCGACGCCGCCGCGCGCATCTGTGCCGCCAGCGCGATGTCGGAGGCCATCACACGCTTCTGATCGTCGGGGGCTGCGACGACGATCCCCCACGACGCCAAGTGATAGAGCAGCGAGCGGTAGCGGTCGGCACCGGTGAGCCACCCGTGACCGAATGCGATAGCCGGATACCGACCGGCGTCGGCCGGCGTGAAGACCAGACCGGGCATTCCGACGATGCCGAGGTCGCCGCGCAACACCTTGTGCGGACCTCGTCGAGCAAGCTGCTTGGACAACTTGTCGGGAGACTTCGTGGAGACGCGCTTTTTCCGGGCCACGTTGCTCAGCCTATGTGGTCACACCGCCCGAAAGCGCCTCAGGGGGAGAATGCGGACTCGCGTCGGCCAGATCTGCGGGCAGCAGCAGCCGAGGCACCGCATCGGCCTCGTCGGCGTCGTCGACGAGTTGGTCGCGCATCCTGGCCGTCTGTGTTCCTGACCGCCGTCGATGCTCGGCCAGAGTCCTCGCCAACTCGGCCTGCGTTGCGGTGAACTCACGCGACGCGCCGACGATCGATTCGGTAGCGCCGCGAGCGATGGCGTCGATCTGATCCGCGAGGCTCATTGGTCTCCTGCCAGTGCCAGGTCTGCGCCCGAGTCGACGTCGTCGGGCGACGTCGAGGGCGGTTGCGAAGCGGGCGCCGTGTCGGTCGGGGCCGGGCGGGTCGGGCTGTCGGGGTGGGCACTGTCGCTGTCGGGGTGACCACCGTCGGGTTGCGGCAGGGTGAGCGGAACATCGACGTTCTCGTGCTCGACGGTGCGATCGGACGGCTGGACCTCCCGCTCAGCGCCACCGCCACTCCCACCTTCGTCATGATCGCGTTGCGCCGGCGGGTTGTCTGAGAAATCTACCGACATCCGTTGTGGTGCAGGGTGATTCACGTCGGATCGGCCGTGTCCGCGATCAGGATACGTCTCGACATCCAGCCCCTCGGTCGCCCGGTTGAGCGTGTGGAGGATCTCGTCGAGCGTGCGGACCGTCGTGTCGGCGGTGTCGAGAAACAGGCGCACGCGCGAGGCGATGTCTGCCGCCACGAGCGAGAGCGGCACCGTCCCGGTGAGGACCGCTGCGGGTAACTCGGCGATCGGGACGCCCGCGATAATGGGACAGGAGCAACGCGCGACCGTGACGTACCAGGTCCGCAATAGTCGATCGATTCCCGACGCCGCACTGCTCGTCGACTCCGACACGGTGCGCAGCACACCGAGATCCGACTCTGCGCGACGCTGATGTGCGACGAGCAGCGCGGTCGTGGCGTCGCCCGATGCGCCCGACCACCCGTCGTCGAGTCTGATCTGCTGCTCGGGCAGCCAGTGCAGTTGATCGGCCACCGCGCGATGTGCTGCCGCGAGCCGATGCGCATCGTCGGCGAGTGCGGTGACGTCGAATTGTCCGATGCGCGCCAACGGTTCTCGCAGCTCGTCGTCGGCGGGAACGTCGACCCCGAGTGACCGACCGGCACCCATCAGCGAGATCAGGTCGTCGACGCTCGCGATCGCCTGCTCGCGTAGGACCGGCAGACTGTCCAGCACCTCCCCCATCGCGTGCGTCACTCGCCTGCTCCAGCCGGGTTCACGGTCGCCGAATCGCCGTCAGCGGTTCGTCGGATGACATGCGTGAGATCGGCATCGGCGTCGTCGAGGCTGGTGATGCCGCGTTCGAGTGTGTCCGCGAGATCGGCCGCAGCGACGGATTGGGCCCGAAGTCGTTGTGCGAGATGGTCTCCCATCGCGATGTAGCGTTCTGCGAGGGTCGCGTACGCCTCGCCGGAACACCACGTGCCGAAGGCGGCCGACTCCATGTCGGATGCGGCGGCGCCGACGACCAGCGACGCACGCCGATAGAACGAGACCACCCCGTGCACCTGATCGAAGTCGACGCGGAGACGCTCTCCCGCCGCCTGCGAACTCACTTCCGACACAGTCCCACCCCGTCTGCCGCCTGCGCTGTCGAGATAGCGCCGGGCACCTCGTCGGGCTGCCCGATATGCGGCTATCTACGTGTGGCGTTGAAGTCTAGACGGTGAGAATGCGCCGCGGGTTCCATGTTCGCCGAGATTTCTCGGCGCAGCCGAAGACTGCTCGGCAGCAGTCGCAATCGACGAGCTCGCGAAACGCTACGACAAAGCGATTCCGTGCCGCTCCACGGCGTCGACCAGGGCTGTCGGGCGTTGCTGCGGCGGCACGTCGTGCACGAGCTCGAAGGCGCTGCCGATGCGCGTCGCCCCACCGTCGGCTTCGGAGCTGTCCCCGATCATCAGGGCGTCGTAGCCCGCGACACCGAGCTCGTCGAGGGCGGCCTCGAAGATCCTCGGATTGGGCTTGATCGCGCCGACCTCGTAGGACAGTGCGTACGCGTCGACGAGGTCGCGCAGACCGACGCGCTCGAGTACTTTGCGCACGTCGAAGGCGATGTTGCTGACGATGCCGACCGGAACACCCGCCGCCTTCAGGCCCCGCAGTACCGTCGCGGTGTCGTCGAACGGCTCCCATGACGCGGGGTCGAGCACGCGTTCATAGAGCGACTCCGCCTGGCCGGGAACCGACAGTCCCGATGCCCGCAGAATCGCCAGATATGCACGACGATGCTCGGCCGGATCGAGATCTCTTCTCTCCCAAGAGATCCGATCGTCGTCTTCGACGGCGGCGGGAAGTCCGACGGGCTGTGTCATCCGTCGGATGAGTTCCATCTGGTGGTCGAGGTGCAGCGGTTGACCGTTCTCGTCGTGGAGGTCGGCAAACCATTCGGGCTGGTCGGTGAAGCGGAACAGCGTCCCGGAGAAGTCGAAAAGGACTGCTTTGGGAGCGCCGCTCATCGTGTCACCGACGTCCCGATGCCAACCGCGCCGACGCGCCTGCCTCGGCGACGACCGACGCAATCCGCTCGGCGATGCCGTGTGCGAGCTCGGGAGTCGGTGCCTCGACCATGACGCGGACGAGTTGCTCGGTTCCCGAGGGGCGCAACAGAACTCGTCCTGTCGATCCCAACTCCTGCTCGGCCGCCTCGACGGCGTCGCGCACCGAGTCGGCGATCGCGACCGCGTGCTTGTCGGTGACTCGAACGTTGATGAGTTCCTGCGGCAGCACGGTGACGATCGACGCGAGTTCGGCCAGACGCTTGCCCGACCTGACGATCTGCTCCATCAGCAGCAACCCCGTGAGGATGCCGTCGCCGGTCGTTCCCGCCTGCGGGTAGACGATGTGACCGGACTGCTCACCACCGAGCGAATAGCCTCCGCGTCGCAGTTCCTCGAGCACGTATCGATCGCCAACAGCGGTGGTACGCACCTCGATTCCCGCTTCGCGCATGGCGATGTGCAGACCGAGGTTGCTCATGACGGTCGCGACCAGCACGTCGTCGACGAGTCGGCCGCGGGCACGCAGTGCGGTGGCCAGAATGGCCATGATCGCGTCGCCGTCGACCAGTTGTCCGGTCGAGTCGACTGCGAGGCAGCGGTCGGCGTCGCCGTCGAACGCGATGCCGAGGTCGGCGCCGTGCTCCAGCACTGCCGCCTGCAACTTCTCCATGTGCGTCGAGCCGCAGTCGGCGTTGATGTTGATGCCGTCGGGTTCGGCGTGGATGGTGGTGACAGTGGCACCAGCGCTGGCGAACACTTGCGGACCCACTTGTGCCGCAGCACCATTCGCGCAATCGACGACGACGTTGAGTCCGTCGAGTCGCGCGTCGATGGCCGCGGCGAGATGCGCTGCGTAGCGGGCACCGGCGTCGGGTGCCTCGCGCAGACGGCCAACGCCCGCACCGGTGGGATGGGGAACGTCGCCGGAGGTCATCACGGCTTCGATCTGGTCCTCGACGTCGTCGTCGAGCTTGTGCCCGCCCGCGCCGAAGAATTTGATGCCGTTGTCGGGCATCGGATTGTGCGACGCCGAGATCATCACACCGAAGGTCGCGTCGTAGTCGCCGGTCAGGAAGGCGACGGCGGGCGTCGGCAGCACACCCACGCGGATGGCGTCGGCGCCGACCGAGGCGAGTCCGGCACAGACGGCGGCTTCGAGCATCTCGCTCGACGCGCGCGGATCACGACCGACGACCACCTGGGGCCGGAAGCCCGTGGTGCTGTCGCCGGCTGATGCGGTGTCGCCGGTTGTGGAAAGGTCTCCGAGAACGACCGCGGCGGCCGAGGCCAGGCGCAACGCCAACTCTGCGGTGAGTTGGTCGTTGGCCAGGCCTCGGACGCCGTCGGTACCGAACAGGCGTGCCAAGTCAGCGCTTGGAGTACTGCGACGCCTTGCGGGCCTTCTTCAGGCCGTACTTCTTGCGCTCGACCGCACGCGGGTCGCGAGTGAGGAAGCCGGCCTTCTTCAGTGCCGGACGATCCTCAGGGGTGACCTCGATGAGGGCACGGGCGATCGCGAGACGCAGCGCGCCGGCCTGGCCCGAGGGGCCGCCGCCGACGAGCTTGGCGTAGATGTCGAACGACTCGGTGCGCTCGACGGTCACCAGCGGAGCCTTGATGAGCTGCTGGTGAACCTTGTTGGGGAAGTAGTCCTCGAGGCTGCGGCCGTTGAGGGTGAAGCCACCCGAACCGGGCAGCATGCGGACGCGGACCACGGCCTCCTTGCGGCGACCGACGGTCTGGATCGGACGGTCGATGACCACGGGACCACGATCGATGGTGACCTCGGCGGCAGCGGGTGCCTCGGTGTCGTAATCGTCTGCGGCCTGCTCGAGCTCGACAGCGGCCTCGACGGCAGCTTCGACAGCGCCCTCTGCGGCAGCGGTGTTCTCACCGGCAGCGGCCTGCGCCTCGGCGGCGTTCTCGACTGCGTTTTCCACAGCCTCGTCGCTGATGTTCTCGTTGCTCACTGAGCCACCTGCTTGATTTCGAAGGGAACGGGGCGCTGGGCCGCGTGGGGATGGTTCGGGCCTGCGTACACCTTGAGCTTCGAGGCCATTGCGCGGCCGAGCTTGGTGTGGGGCAGCATTCCCTTGATCGCCTTCTCGACGACCCGCTCGGGGTGCGAGTCGAGCAGCTCTGCGGTGGTCTGCACCTTGAGGCCACCCGGATGTCCGGAGTGCCGGTAGTTCAGCTTGCGGTCAGCCTTGTTGCTGGTCAGCGCAACCTTCTCGGCGTTGATGATGATGACGAAGTCGCCGCCATCCATGTGGGGTGCGTAGGTCGGCTTGTGCTTGCCGCGGAGCAGGTTCGCGCTCTGCACGGCCAGCCGGCCGAGCACCACGTCGTTGGCGTCGATGACATGCCACGTACGCGTGATGTCACCGGCCTTCGGGGTGTAAGTAGGCACAGGTGGTCCTCAACTCTTATGTCGATGGTGCTGGTCAGGAGCGCAGACGGAGACGATTCCCGGCGACCAGTGGGGACCCGGGGCTCTGCTACCTTGCTCCGCGCGGGAGCGAAGGTGTCACGCACCAGCGATTCAGAGTACGCGACGCCGCAGGTCAGGGTCAAAACGCGGCTGGTGGCCTCACGGGACGATCCGCGCCGTCGACACAGCCCGTGCACAGTGGGCGTCGACCGATTCTCCCGCAGAACCGGCCTGGCACCCGATACTCACCTGAAGGTCGTCGTCGACCAGCACGTACCAGCGGATCGCCGACCCCGACGCGGGTGCCTCGCGGTAGGCGATCACCTCGCGATCTCCGAACCTTGTCGACGCCGAGAACTCGCTCACCACGTCGTCGCCGCGCTGACTGATCCGGTTGCGCAGACTGTTCGCCACCGAGTCGAGCGTCGACGCCGACCGGACGTCGCTCTGCACGAGGAGTATCCGACCACCGGACCCCGGATCGGTGAAGACACTGCGGGTCTGGCCCTCGCCACGATCGGTCGGATCGCCGGGCATCGGCGGTGCACTGTGATGCCAGGCGGCGGGCACCGAGAGCGTCGTGCGGCCGACCACGGCGTCGCGGTATGCCGGGCCCTGTGGCGCGTCGTGTCCCCATCCGACGACGCCGAGCACCACCAGACCGACGACGAGCGCGGCACAGCATGCGATCGGCAGTCGGTACCGCCGCGCGAACGACTGGCGTGCACGTGTGTCGTCCGGTTGAGCACCCACCGCCTCGGGTAGCGGGGCGATAACCGTCGTCCGTGCTCCGTGCCGACGGACAAGTCCCCGATCGACCGGAACGACGCGTCCGGCGACGGTGTGCGCGCAGATCTCCTCGATCGCGGCGCGTACCTGATTACGGTCGGCACCGTCGACGAATACCGCCTCGATCGAGTCGTCGATGAGCTCGACGATCTTTTCCCCCGCCTGCGCATCGCCGTCGACAGTAATGACGCCGCTGCGCTCGATCGCCCATCCCGCGGAGGTGCGAACCATCCGCGCAACATCCCAGGTCGGTGGCACCGTGTCGGCCGGATAGCTCGGCCGGTGTGTCGTCTCGACGACCACGCAGTTGCCCATCACGGTGTCGCTATGACTGCGGGCCACGAGAACAGCGCGCGGTATCAGGCTCACGGGCGGGTGCATACCTGCCGCCGCCCGGGAGAGAACTCCGCACCGCACCGACCCCCAGGTGCTGGGGTGGCCGATCAGGATGGGTCTGCCGCTCACGCTGCGAGCGATGTTCCACAACACCTCACGCCACAGCTCTGCGACATCACGCGACGCACCTTCCACGGTCACCACGGCCGGGTCGATGTGGTCGAGCAGGAAGGTGACATCGAGGAGCTCCGGCCCGGTCATGGTGTCGACGACCGCCTCGCCGTACGCAAGGTCGACGACGACCGGCGGGACTGTCGGTGCGGCCGGTGCGAGCAGTTCCCGCGGGATCGTGACGCTCACTGATCCGCCTCGAGGGACACCTGGATCATCTCCTGCGGCCTGACCCGCGACACGAGTTCTCCGCGGCCGGGCACGAGCTGCTGCATTCTGGATCGACCGACGATGTAGCCCTCGTCGCGGTCGCCGCTCATCAGCAGCACGTCGCTCGACAGGTCCTTCAGGCGGGCGATCACCGGATCGAACATCGCCCGACCGACGCCACCAGACCGACGTGCGAGCACGATGTGCAGTCCGATATCGCGGGCGTGCGACGCCATCTCGACCAGCGGTTCGATCGGATGCCGCGCGCCGGTGGCCACCATGTCGTAGTCGTCGATGATGACGTAGATGTCGGGGCCCGACCACCAGCTACGTTCCTTCAGCTGCTGCACCGTGAGGTCTTCCGGTGGCAGCCGGTCACGGAAGTAGCCCGCGAGCTGGGTCATCATCGATCCCGCGTTCTCGGTCGAGCTCGCATAGCCCGCGAGATGATCGCCCTCGATGATGCCCAGCATGGTCCGGCGGAAGTCGACGAGGACGATCTTGACCTCGTCCGGCGTCGAATTGCGCACGAGCCCGTTCACGATCGTCCTGAGCACGTTGGTCTTGCCGTGTTCGACGTCGGAGAACACCATGAAGTGCGGCTGAACGCCGAAGTCGAGGATGACGGGGGCGAGCTCGAGTTCGCCGACGCCGATCGCTACCTGGTTGGGCGCCAACGTGATCGACGACGCCGCCAACAACTCGTCGACGCGCTCACGCGTGATCTCGGTGCCGAGTTTGCGAACCGGCATTGCTTGCCGGTCGGCCCCGTAGATGGTCTGCAGCTTCTCGGCGGCGTGAGCGACGCCTGCGCGTAGCGATTGCGCCGAGGAGACCCCGTCGAGCCTCGGCAGCGCGATGAGCATGTGTAGCTCCTGTGCCGTGAGCCCGCGTCCTGGTCGATTCTGCGGCACCGATGCCGCCGCGCGCCTGCCCATCGTCGAATCACTGGGGTCGCCGAGCCGCAGTTCGATCCGACTGCCCATCAGGTCGCGCATCGCCGGCTTGACCTCTGCCCATCTCGACGCCGCGATGACGACGTGGACTCCATACGAGAGTCCCTGTGAGACAAGCGTGCTGATCTGTTCGTCGAGGAAGTCGAATTCGCCGCGGAGCACCGCGATGCCGTCGAAGACGAGGAACACATCGCCGTGCCGGTCGTCGCCGAGAGGGTCGTCGTCGGCGAGGACGCCGGTGGCGAACCACTGCGACCGACGCGCGCGGAAATCCTGCATCGACTCGATTCCCAAGCGCGCGAACAACAATTCGCGACGGCGCAGGATCGCCGACACCTCGGCGACCGTGCGACGCACCGCGTCGAGGTCGCCGCGCGAAGCCACCGACCCGACGTGCGGGACACCGGTCAGACCCGCGAGGCTGCCTCCACCGAAATCGAGGCAGTAGAACTGAACCTGCTCGGGCGTGTGCGTTGCCGCCATCGACATGACCAGAGTCCGCAGCGTCGTCGACTTGCCCGACTGCGGACCACCGACAACCGCGACATTGCCTGCGCCGCCGGACAGGTCGAGCAGGAGCAGGTCGCGACGCTGGTCATACGGGCGGTCGACGATGCCGACGGCAGCGACGAGATTGCCTGGTGCGGTAGCCCGGTTCACGTCCCAACCGGTAAGCGCATCGACTGTCGGCGACTCGTCGAGCGGTGGCAACCAGACACCGTGCGCTGCAGGCCCGTGTCCGGCAATCCTCCCGACAAGTGTCTGCAGCAACGTCGGAACCCCGACTCCGACGACGTCGGCACCGACGTTGCCGTTGTCACCGGAATCGCCCGACGCGCTTCCGTCGACCGCGTTCATGCCTGCAGTGCTCGCGTCGACGGCCGGCGGCTCCTCGTCGAGCAAGGCCAGCGCGGCGTCGAGTACCGAACCTTCCTGCGCCACTGAGTAATGTGCCCCGCCGTAGTCCGCACCGTCGAGTGGCACCGGCAACGCCGAGAACAATTTCATCGTGGCGCGCGGACGGTCGGGGTCCTCGTCGATCTCGTCGAGGTAGGCAGACGGCGAGTGATAGGCACCTGACACGTACGAGGTGTTGAACCTGATCGGTTCGGCGCTGTCACATTTGAGGTACGCAGAGCCAGGGACGCTCGGCAGATGGTAGGCGTCGGGAACGCCGAGCACCGACCTCGACTCGTTGGCCGAGAAGGTCTTCAGCCCGATGCGATACGACAGGTGACTGTCGAGACCGCGCAGCTTGCCCTCCTCCAACCGCTGCGAGGCCAGCAGCAGATGGATGTGCAGAGAACGCCCGAGTCTGCCGATCGCTACGAACAGCTCGGCGAAATCAGGCTTCTGGGAGAGCAATTCGGAGAACTCGTCGACGATGATGAACAGCGCTGGCATCGGCTCGAGACGCACACCCGACGCGCGCGCACGCTCGTACTCGGCGACGTTGGCGAAGTTTCCCGAGGCACGAAGCACCTCCTGGCGACGAGTCATCTCACCGGAGAGCGCATCCTTCATCCGATCGACCATCGCCAGCTCTTGTTCGAGGTTGGTGATGATCGCCGCGACGTGTGGCGCCGATTCGAGCCCCAGGAACGTCGCCCCGCCTTTGAAGTCGACGAGCACCAGGTTGAGTTCGGCGGGCGAATGGGTCGCCAACATCGACACGACAAGCGTGCGCAGAAACTCCGACTTCCCCGAACCCGTTGCGCCGATGCACAATCCGTGCGGCCCGGTTCCGCCGTGTGCGCTCTCTTTGATGTCGAGTTCGACAGGGGTTCCATTCGGCTGGAAACCGATGGGAACACGCAGACGATCCTTGCCCGTCCGTCCGCGCCATTCGACAGCGGGATCGAATCGGGCAACATCGTCGATGCCGAGGAGAGCGGGCAGTCCCGGGTCTCCCGCCGTAGCTTCGGAGTCCAGGTTGGCCAGGCTCGCCGCGGTTGCCACATGATAGCGAGCCAGTCTGCGTGCCATGGCCTCCGCTTCGGCGATCGTCAACCCATCCATGTCGGCGAACTCCTCGATGCCGACAGCGCTTCGCGCACAAACCTTTCCGCCGCGAATCGTCAGCTCGAGTCCGCGTCGCGCCGCGAGGCCGTCGGGCGGAGCGGACAGATCGAGAACGGTCACCTGCTCGGTACCGGCATCGTTGATCAGCCTCTCGTCACCGGCGACGTGGCCGTCGTCGATGATCACGACGAGATGCGCTCGACCGGCGACGGGCGGCGCGGACCTACTGAATCGACCGCGGTCGAGTAGTTCCGCGGCAAGCGACGTCTCCAGATCAGCCAGCGACTCGAAAATCATGCGCATCGGCCCCAGTCCGTCACGAAGACTCGGATGTCCCACGTGAGGAAGCCATTTCGTCCAGTCCCACGCCTCGCCGACGGGGTCGGAGGTGACGATCGCAATCCGCAGATGGTCGGGCCCGTGGAACACGCACAGCTCTGCGACGAGGGCGCGCACCACGTCGCGTGTCTCCCCGCGCACGCCGCCGATGTTCACTGCCGGAAACCCGCGCAGGGAGATCGACGTCGGCAATCGGTGAACGACGGAATGCGTTCGGACGAAACGGCGTAACGCCACCATCGAGACGGGCTCGAGGTCTTCGGGTGGCCCGGTCTCTGGCGGCATCAGGCGTGTCGCGAGCCCGTGCGCGCCCACACCGATCCGGACATGTGCGAAGTCGGCATCGGATGGCCGTCGTTCCCACATCCGGCGCGTACCGATGAGCGTCGGGAGTGCGCGCGGGTCGGGATGGCTCCAGGTCAGCGCTGCGCGTTGCGCGTCGACGGTGTCGCGGACCTGTTCCCGCAGTTGTCCGAGGTACCTGAAGTAGTCCTTGCGCTCCTCGTTGAGCTCCGCGGCGCGCTTACCCCCTCCCCGACCACCCGCGGCGAACATGCCGAACATCGACATGAGCATCATCAGCGGAAACATCATGAACAGCGGGTTGCTGAGAATGTTGCGACCGCCGGTCGCGAACATCAACGCCAGCATTCCGATGACCGCGACGACCATGACGACCGGAAGCAGCTTCATCAACAGGTTCCCGGGGACCACACGGGGAACGTCGGGCGGGGGCGCGATCGTCAACTCACCGCCGGGGGTACGCGGCATGGCGATCCGCGCACGCCGCACGAACCCCTCGGTCGTCGAAGCCAACTCATCTCCCCCACAGAACCCGGACACACGCTGCGCCTCATGGCTTCTAGCCCTGTTGAGACTTGGCTGGTCGTCGATGTCGTAGTTCGCTATGTTAACTCCCAACCGCGGGGAGAACGGACAAACATGACATCTGTGGACACGTCGAGGACGGGCGGGGGCAGCCCGGTCGGGGGCTGTCTCTTATACACATCTCCGAGCCCAC
>NZ_LZTE01000035.1:0-79041 GCF_001665925.1 Gordonia sp. 852002-50816_SCH5313054-c | reverse complement strand
CGGTGCAGCCGCCATACCCGATACTGATCGGTCTCGTGGGCTCGGAGATGTGTATAAGAGACAGGCTCAGCCACCGAGCGAAGCGCCGGTCGTACGACGTCGATCGAGCCGGCACTCGTGCGAGTGTCGGTCCTCGGCGGCAACACCCAACTCGACGTCGGGCTCCCCGCTGCCGTGCCGGTGGCAGTGCTGATCGGCGAACTCGTCGCCCAGATCACCTCACGCATCCCGGTCCAGCGCGACCAGGACGACCCCGACGTCGACCCCTCGACGCAGCCACCCGACCGCCATCACCGTTGGACGCTCGCACTTGTCGGACAGCAACCGCTCGCTCCGAACCGAACGTTGTCGGAGTCAGGTGTTCGTGACGGCGACCTCCTGATGCTGCAGTCGGTCGACACCGGCGAATCGCCTGTGCTGTTCGACGACGTCGTCGACGCCGTCGCACGACTCAACGATTCGGTGTTCGCGACGTGGTCGCCGACCGCCGCGCGCTACAGCGGATACGTCGCGACCTTGGTGGCCACACTGGGTGCAGCCACATCGCTCGGCCTCACTCGACTCGGCGGAATGGGAAGCACGACAGCAATATTCGGTGCGATCGCGGCGCTGGCATTTCTTGTCGCCGCCGCGGTTGTCGCGCGACACTACGACGACGCGCCGTCGGCGACCGTGCTGTCGGCGTCGGCCATGCCATTCGCATTCGTCACTGGCCTGTTGACGCCTCCCGGCACTTTCGGCGCTGCCCACCTGGCGCTGGGGTGCGCGCTGGTCTTACTCGCCGCTGTCGTCTCGTATCGCGTGGCCGCGGTCGGGCCGGTCACCCACAGCGCGCTGACCACTGCGGCCGCGCTGGCGGGCGGTGGAGCAGTCCTGGCGCTCATCGCAGACGGCGTGGGTGTCGAGAAGGTGTCGGCGGTCGTGGCGGCAGTCGGCCTGTTGACCGTGTGCACCGCATCGCGCGCGACGATCCTACTCACCAAACTGCCTGTTCCACCGGTACCGACGGCGGGCGCACCGATCGACCTCGACGTGTTCGAACCGACGCCTGCGATCGAGGGGATCGGCGCTATCGGTGCGATTGCGCTACCCAAAGTCGATGCGCTCGAACGACGCTCGCATCTCGCCAACGCGTATCTGACCGGGATCATCGGCGGCGCAACCACTGTCACCGCACTAGCAGCATGTGGTACAGCCGCTCCCCTCTCGGGATTCCACGCGATCGCGGTCGCATACGCGATCGTCATCGGTCTGGTCCTGTGCCTGCGTGGTCGCTCGTACAGCGACCTCGCGCAGGCGGCAACACAGATCGCCGGTGGCGCGTTGACGGTGATCGCGGTCTTCGTCGGACTCGCGGTGGGCGATCCGTCGCCGTGGGCACTCGTCGGGTTCGGCGTCGCAACGGCACTGGCTGTCGTTGCCGTGATCGTCGGCAGACTCGCTGCGGCTCATGACTTCTCACCGATGCTGCGACGCAGCGCAGAACTGTTCGAGTACACGTTGCTGCTCGCGGTCATCCCCTTGCTGCTGTGGATACTCGACCTCTACCGCATCGTGCGGGAGTTCTGACGTTGGCGCGCGCACGCGCATGTTCTGTTGCGGCGACGATGGTCTCGTGCGTCGCGGTGCTCGTATGCTCGAGTGAGGCTCCGGCGCTTGCGGTGACACCACCTGTCATCGACGCCTCCGCGCTGGTCAGATCTGCGCCTGTGGCACCGCCCGAAGCCACAGAGCAACGCACGCTGTGTGCCACACCGATTGCCGCAGAAGCGTATTCGTCGGCGACGGGTGCGCAGGCGATGATGCGGCTGCCGGACGCCTGGCGATTCAGCAGGGGCACCGGACAGCGCGTCGCGGTGATAGACACCGGCGTGAGCCCGAGTCGACGACTCCCCCGACTGACCGCGGGTGGCGACTATGTGTCGACCGGCGACGGTTTGTCCGACTGCGACGCACACGGCACACTCGTCGCGGGCATCATCGCGGGCGCGCCGAGCAGCACCGACGCCTTTACCGGCGTGGCACCCGACGCGTCGATCATCTCGATTCGTCAGTCGAGTACAGCGTTCGGCGCCAAGCGTTCTCGCGGTTCCGAAGATCCGAACGTCGGAAGTGGATACGGCTCGGTCCGGACGCTCGCCAACGCGGTGGTCCGCGCCGTCGACCTCGGCGCAACGGTCATCAACATCTCGGAGGTGGCATGTGCCGCCGTAGGGTCCAAGCTCAACGACCGATCGCTCGGCGCCGCAGTGAGATACGCGCACACGCGCGACGTCGTTGTCGTCGTCGCCGCGGGCAATCTGACGCGTGATTCGGCATGTTCGAGTCAGAATCCGATCCCCCGCGGCGACGACCCGACGGGCTGGCGTTCGGTCTCGATGATCGCGAGCCCCGCATGGTTCTCGCCGTATGTACTCACGGTCGGCTCCGTGGACGCGGGCACCGGCGCCCCGAGCGATTTCAGCATCAACGGCCCGTGGGTGTCTGTAGCGGCACCGGGAACCGACGTCGTCAGCATTGACGGTTCGGGTCGGGTCGTGTATGCGCAGCAGGATCAGTCGGGTCCAATCCCCTTGCGCGGCACCAGCTTTTCGACCGCCTACGTGAGCGGCCTCGTCGCGCTTGTCCGTGCTCGATACCCGCGGCTGACCGCCGCCGCGGTCATCGATCGTGTCACCAGAACGGCCCACGCGCCGGGTACCGGTCGGGACACCCGTATCGGATTCGGAGTCGTCGACCCCGTCGCGGCGCTCACCGCAGAACTCGACGACACTCCACGCGCCGAAGCCGTCGCACATCCGATCGCAGCGCCGCCGTCACCGCGGGCACCCGATCACACCGCTCGCAACGTCGCCCTGCTCGGTACGGGGGCAGCCGCGGTGCTCATCGTGGTGGTTCTCGCACTAGCGCTGCCGCATCGACGCACCCGCACGCTCAGTCCCGACGAGTACTAGTACTGACTCGCCAGGCCTACAACAACCGTCGGCTACTTCGACGACGTCCGCGCGGGCCGCAACTCGCGCGGCAGTGCGAACGTCAGCGTCTCCTCGGCGGTGTTGACCTTCTCGACCGTGTGGTAGCCGCGTTCGGCGAGGTAGTCGAGCACTCCGCGCACCAAGACCTCGGGCACCGACGCACCGGAGGTGACGCCGACAGTCGAGACGCCGTCGAGCCACGAGTCGTCGATCTCGCGGGCGTAGTCGACAAGGTGGCCGTCCTTGGCGCCGTTCTGCACCGCGACCTCGACAAGCCGCACCGAGTTCGATGAGTTCTTGGACCCCACCACGATCACCAGGTCGCACTGCGGAGCCATCGCCTTCACCGCGACCTGGCGGTTCTGGGTGGCGTAGCAAATGTCGTCGCTCGGCGGGTCGTTCAGAAGGGGGAACTTCTCCCGCAGCCGCCGCACGGTTTCCATCGTCTCGTCGACCGACAGTGTGGTCTGCGAGAGCCAGATCACCTTGGACTCGTCGCGCACGGTCACCTTGTCGACGCTGTCGGGGCCGTCGACGATCTGGATGTGCTCGGGAGCCTCGCCGGAGGTTCCCTCGACCTCCTCATGGCCCTCGTGACCGATCAGCAGGATGTCGTAATCGTCGCGGGCGAAACGCTTGGCCTCCTGGTGCACCTTGGTGACCAGCGGACAGGTGGCGTCGATGGTCTTGAGGCTGCGGGCCGCAGCCGTGCGATGCACCTCCGGCGACACCCCGTGCGCGGAGAAGACGACGATCGCACCCTCCGGTACCTCGTCGGTCTCGCCGACGAACACGGCGCCACGCTCGGTGAGCGTGTCCACGACGTGCCTGTTGTGAACGATCTCTTTGCGCACGTAGACCGGTGCTCCGTGCTTGTCCAGGGCGCGTTCGACGGTCTCGACCGCACGGTCGACGCCCGCGCAGTAACCACGCGGCTCGGCCAGCAGGACACGCTTGGGTTCAGACATGGTCTCCAGGGTACGTGGTGTCATGCCCGCGAACCGCCGCACTTCGGGTTGGTGTGACGCAGACCAGATGGCAGAGTGTTGTCATGGTTCGCGCACCCTATCCTGCACGTATCGCCGCAGGTCTCATCGTCGTGGCAATCGAAGAGACCCGCCGACTGCCGACTCGCCTGTTCACGCTGCCCATGACAGCGGTGAGTCAGACGCTGCAAGCCGGTATGCGGGCACAGCAGCAGATCGCCGAGCTGGCCATCAAGGGCGACGAGGCGCTCGACCTTCTCTTCGACAAACCCGACGAACAGCCCGAGTGGGCACGATTCGACGAAGACGAGCTGACCGAGATCGACCCCGGGACGCCCATCGAGAGTCCGGACACCGAATCAACGGTGACCCGGACCGCCCAGGTCACGACGCTGCACGCGGCACCGAAGATGACTGCGAAGTCGTCCACTGAGCCCGCCGCGGCGCACAAGAGTTCGGCCGACAAGACTTCGGCCCAAAAGAGTTCGGCGCAGAAGAAGTCGGCCCAAAAGAGTTCAGCGCAGAAGAGTTCGGCCCAGGAGAGTTCGGCCCAGAAGGACACAGCGACAAAAGCCCCGAAGGCCACGGCCGAGACGAGCACGGCGACCAAGGACTCGACGCCCGCGAAGGCCACCCCCACGGCGGAACCCGCGAAGACCGCGACACCGGCGTCGTCGAAGACCACAGAGGCCGCGGCACCCCGTGCCGACGCCGGGCGGTTCGCGCTCTACAGCTCCGCGCCCGCCGACCTCATCGCAGGTGAGACAGCCTCCTCCGACGACAAAGTCTCCGACGTCGACAAGCCGGAGATCGTCGAGTTCATCGAGTACGACACCCTGACGCTGGCCCAACTGCGCGCCAAGTTGCGGGCCGTCGACCTCGACGACCTCACCGCGCTGGTCACGTACGAGACGGCGACAAAGAACCGGGCACCGTTCATCACGATGCTCGACAACCGGATCACCGCCCAGAACAAGCGGTCGTGACCTCGGCGAACGCAACGCCGCCCGGGAACTCCAGAGACACGGGCAACTCAAGGGACACCGCGAACTCCAAGGACACGGGCAACAACGCCGACAACCCGTGGCCGGTACGCACCGTCAACCGCAAGATCGCGGAGTGGATCAACCGGCTCGGGCAGATCTGGGTGGAGGGTCAGGTCACCCAGGTCTCGCGCCGACCAGGAACCCGAACCTCGTTCCTCACGCTGCGTGATCCGGCCGCCGACATCTCGATCACCGTCACCTGCAGCCCCGACCTGTTGATGCGCACCGAGGTGCCCGTGACCGAGGGCAGCCACGTCGTGATGCTCGGACGACCCGACTTCTACGCCGGCCGCGGCACGATCTCGTTGCGCGTCACGGACATTCGGCCCATCGGCGTCGGCCAGTTACTCCTGCGCATCGAGCGTCTCAAACAACTCCTGGCGGCGGAGGGGCTCTTCGATCCGCGCCTCAAGCGGTCGCTGCCGTTCCTGCCCCGCACCGTCGGGTTGATCTCCGGACGCGCGAGCGCCGCGCAGCGCGACGTGATGTCGGTGGCGCAAGCACGATGGACGCAGGTGCGCTTCGCGGTTCGCGACGCTCCCGTCCAGGGACCGACAGCAGTGCCACGCATCCTGGCGCACCTCGCCGATCTCGACGCCGACCCCGAAATCGACGTCATCGTGATCGCACGCGGCGGTGGCAGCGTCGAAGATCTACTCCCCTTCTCCGACGAGGCGCTGCTGCGGGCCGTCGCAGCATGCACCACGCCGGTCATCAGCGCGATCGGACACGAACCCGACAATCCGCTCCTCGACCTCGTCGCCGACATCCGCGCCGCCACCCCGACCGACGCGGCCAAGCGTGTCGTCCCCGACGTCACCGCCGAACTCGCGGGCATCGCAGAGATGCGCCGACGCAGCGCGCACGCACTGCGCAACTGGGTCCACCGCGAGGAACGGGTGATCGCGGGTCTGCGTGCACGGCCCGTCCTGGCCAACCCGTTCACCATGATCGACCGACGCTCCGACGACGTCGAACGCATGCGCCGCGACATCCGGCGCGACGTCAGCAGGATGGTCGACGCCGAGCACCGCCGCGTCGAACATCTCTCCGCGCGCCTGTCGACACTCGGTCCGGCGCAGACGCTCGCCCGCGGGTACGCCGTCGTCCAACGAGTCGACGACGGCGACCCCCACGTGGTGACCTCGACCGACCAGATGCCCGCCGGCGCGCGACTGCGCATCCGCGTCGGCGACGGCGCCGCCGCTGCTGAGGTCACGTCACCACAACCCGCCCCCGACGCCGAGAAGCACACAGCGAAGAGCACCGACACCCCCAGCACGAAGAGGAGCACGAAGTGACCGGCCCCGCGAAAGGCAAGTCCGCCAAGCCGATTCCGGTGGCGCAGCTCGGTTACGAGCAGGCACGCGACGAGCTCATCGAGGTCGTCACGACACTCGAACACGGCGGCCTCGACCTCGACGCATCGCTCGCGCTCTGGGAACGCGGCGAAGCACTGGCCACGCGCTGCGAGGAACACCTCACCGGCGCGCGTGACCGCATCGAGGCTGCCCTCTCACCCGATGACAGCGAGGACGAGGACGAGTTCGACGACTCAGACCCCGACGAGGACTGAGCTCGTCCGGACCGGGCTCACCCGGGCCGGGATTCCGACAAAAGCGCTCGAGAGCCCTACTTCGGCAGCGGCTGCTGGGCGAGCACCGACTGCGCCATCTGCTCCATCTCGGAGTCGGGACCGCGCGACATCACGGCGATCCGCACGTCGGAAAGGTCGGTGATCCAGAACTTGTTGTCGTCGTGCGTCGAATAGGTCACCCAGGTGTGCCCGCCGATGTCCTTGGTGCCCGTTCCCGACGACACGTCGTCGCCGCCGAGCTTCTCGACGAGATCGTCCTCGGACGCATTGGTCTGCGTGAGCTGCAGATAGGCGCCGGTGCCGGTGACCCAACCGACGTTGCTCGACGTCGCGCCGCCTGCCATCTCCCCGGTGCTGCCCGAGTTCGGCTTCCAGCCCTCCGGTGTCGGGGGTCGTCGAATCGGAAACGGCATGGTCCGCGCGTCGGCGGCAAGTCCGTTGTAGACGTCGTACGCGGGGGTTTTGTCGTCGGACGCGGTGCCGGTCAGTCCCACCGAGCAGTTGCCGGATGCGATCGCAACCAGCGCGCACACCGCCAGCAACGGGATCAGCGTCCAGATCATGTCCTTGCCGCTGGTCAGTATGCGGGGTTTGCTCGCCATGGCTGACGAGTATCCCAGCCGCGCGCCGCACCCCGCGTCGCGCCCCTCGACCAGCGTGCCCGCCGCCACAATCGACTGTCACCGCCACGCGGTACGGTGCCGTATGCGCGCGCTACAGCTCGTCGTGTCCCGTGTCGGGTCCGTCGTCCGACTCGGCGGCAGGGGACGCATCGCCGTCGTCGTGTTGTCCGCCCTGATCGCCGCGGCGACACTCGCTGCGTGCGGCGGTTCCGAGGATCAACGCAACGGCATGGACGAGATCCGTTCGTCCGGCGTGCTGCGCGTCGGCACCGAGGGCACCTACGCGCCGTTCAGCTACCGCGATCCCACGACGGGTGAGCTCGCGGGCTACGACGTCGACGTCGCGAACGCGGTCGCCAAGAAGATGGGCGTACGAGCCGAATTCGTCACCACCCCTTGGGATTCCATCTTCGCGGGACTCGAGTCCGGCCGATTCGACGTCGTCGCAAACCAGGTGTCGATCACGCCGGAACGCAAGGCCAAATACGACCTCTCCAAGCCGTACGCCGTCAGCGAGGGCGTGATCGTCACCCGCGCCGACGACAACTCCATCCGCTCGCTCGACGACCTCAAGGG
Source organism: Gordonia sp. 852002-50816_SCH5313054-c (assembly GCF_001665925.1). NCBI lineage: Bacteria > Bacillati > Actinomycetota > Actinomycetes > Mycobacteriales > Gordoniaceae > Gordonia > Gordonia sp. 852002-50816_SCH5313054-c. Next base: position 71,238 of record NZ_LZTE01000035.1, on the reverse strand, counting down.
CAAAACCACCGCGCAGTCGGCCACGAGCAACTGGGCACAGGTGGCCCGCGACGCAGGCGCGAACGTCGAATCCGTCGAGGGCTTCACCCAGGCGATCAAGCTGCTCAACCAGGGGCGCGTCCAGGCAACCGTGAACGACAGCGTCGCGGTCTACGCCTACTTCGCCGAGACCGGCGACAAGAGCGTCAAGATCGCCGCCAAGACCGGAGACACCAGCGAGCAGGCCTTCGCCGCCAGGAAGAACAGCGGAATCACCGGCGACATCAACAAGGCACTCGACGAGTTGAGCGCCGACGGAACCCTGTCGACCATATCGCAGAAGTACCTCAAGGCCGACGCCAGCGGAAGCGCTGGCGCGCAACAGCAGCAGGCCGTACCGCGCAGCACGTGGAAGATCATCGGCGACAATCTCTGGCCGATGGCCAAGGCCACGATCACCGTCACCATTCCGCTCGCCGCGATCAGTTTCGTGATCGGGCTGGTGATCGCCCTGGTCGTCGCACTGGCACGGCTCTCGCAAACACGAGTGATCAACTGGCTGGCGCGCGTCTACATCTCGATCGTCCGCGGCACTCCACTGTTGGTGCAGTTGTTCATCATCTTCTACGCGCTACCCGAACTGGGCATCAAGGTGCCACCGTTCCCCGCCGCCGTCGTCGCGTTCTCACTGAACGTCGGCGGATACGCCGCCGAGATCATCCGCAGCGCGATCCTCTCGGTTCCGAAGGGGCAGACAGAAGCGGCCCAGACGATCGGCATGAACTACCGCACGACGATGCGTCGGATCATCCTGCCGCAGGCGGCGCGCAATGCGGTGCCGGGCCTATCCAACACGCTGATCTCGCTGGTCAAAGACACCTCCCTCGCGTCGACGATCCTGGTGACAGAGCTGCTGCGCGTCGCCCAACTCGCCGCGGCGCCGACGTTCGAGTTCTTCGCGCTCTACACCACCGCAGCCATCTACTACTGGATCGTGTGCATGGTCCTGTCAGCCCTGCAGAACAGGCTCGAGTCCCGCTTGGGAAGGTTCGTGACGCCATGAGTGAACCCATCAGTGATCAGCCGGAGAGAGTCAATCAGCCGGAGAGAGTCGTCGACGTCGCGGGACTGCAGAAGTCCTTCGGCGACAACCACGTTCTGCGCGGGATCGACTTCACCGTCGACCGCGGCACGGTGACCGTCATCCTCGGTCCGTCCGGCTCGGGCAAGACGACCATCCTGCGATCACTCAACGCCCTCGACATCCCCGACGCCGGCGTCATCCGCGTCGGCGAGCAGACGATCGACTTCGGCGGCGCGTACTCGAAGTCCGACGTCACCAGATACCGCGCGCAGAGCGCGATGGTGTTCCAGAACTACAACCTCTTTCCCCACATGACGGTCCTCGAGAACGTCATCGAGGGGCCCGTCACGGTGCAGCGCCGCACCAAGGCCGACGCCATCGCCGAGGCCGATCGACTGCTGGCGAGCGTCGGGCTCGCCGAGAAGCGCGACCAGTACCCGCACCAGTTGTCGGGTGGCCAGCAGCAGCGAGTCGGGATCGTCCGCGCCGTCGCGCTACACCCGCAGGTCCTGCTGTTCGACGAACCGACGTCGGCGCTCGATCCCGAACTCGTCGGCGACGTACTGAAAGTGCTCAAGGGGCTCGCCGAGGAGAGCTGGACCATGGTCGTCGTGACCCACGAGATCCGATTCGCGCAGGAGGTCGCCGACCAGGTGCTGTTCGTCGACGGTGGTGTGATCGTCGAGCGCGGAGGTCCCGACGAGGTGATCGCACATCCCGCGCAGGAACGCACGCGTCAGTTCCTCCGTCGCATCCTCGACCCCCTCTGAGCCCTCCACGACCCGCGTGCGCTGCATCGACGCCGCAGATCACGCCCGAGGCGGGTGAGTGAACTCGCACTCGCCATGAAAGGATGATTGACGGGCGTCGTTCGCCCACTGCCGCGTACGCCACTGCGGCCGCGTCACTGCCAACGCCAAGGAGTCGATCAGACATGACAGCCGAGAACCACCAGGCACCCGACCGCAACCTTGCCATGGAGCTGGTGCGGGTCACCGAGGCCGCGGCACTCGCCGCAGGACGCTGGGTGGGACGCGGCGAGAAGAAGAAGGGCGACGGTGCAGCCGTCGACGCGATGCGCGAGCTTCTCTCGACAGTCTCCATGCGCGGCGTCGTGGTGATCGGTGAGGGCGAAAAAGACGAGGCCCCGATGCTGTTCAACGGCGAAGAGGTCGGCAACGGGTTCGGCCCTGACTGCGACGTCGCGGTCGATCCCATCGACGGCACCACCCTGATGGCCGAGGGTCGCCCCAACTCGATCGCCGTCATCGCGGTCAGCGAGCGCGGCACCATGTACGACCCGTCAGCCGTCTTCTACATGGACAAGATCGCCGTCGGCCCGGAAGCCAAGGGCGCCATCAACATCGACGAGTCGGTCGAATGGAACGTCAACTCGGTCGCCAAGGCCAAGGGCATCGACGTCGGCGATCTGACCGTCGTCGTCCTCGACCGTCCGCGCCACGCCGACCTCATCGGCGAGATCCGCAGGGCAGGCGCCAAGATCCGCCTGATCTCCGACGGCGACGTCGCGGGCGCGATCGCCGCTGCCGGCGACTACTCGACGGTCGACATGCTCATGGGTGTCGGCGGCACCCCGGAGGGCATCATCACCGCTGTCGCGATGAAGTGCATGGGCGGCGAGATCCAGGGCAAGCTGTGGCCGCGCAACGACGAGGAGCGTCAGAAGGCGATCGACGCCGGACATGACCTCGACCGCGTCCTGGGCACCGACGACCTCGTCCGCGGCGAGAACTGCTTCTTCGCCGCGACCGGCGTCACCAACGGCGACATGCTGCGCGGCGTCACCTACCGCCGAGGCGGTGCGACCACTCGTTCGCTGGTCATGCGCTCGAAGTCGGGAACCATCCGCCGTATCGAGGCGGTGCACCGCACCACCAAGCTGCGTGAGTACGCCCGCCTCGACATCTAGCGAAACCCTTATACGACGCGCCGCATCCCGACCCGATCGGTGACATCACCGGTCGGTTCGGCGACGGCGAGCACCTCGTCGAACCCGGCGACGATGCACTCGGCGAACAGCTCCGGATCCGAGATCGACGCGGCGTCGCAGTTCAGCCCGAGGCATGCCGTGGCATTGTGCGTGATCATCGTCGCCATCACCGCGCATCCCGGAAGCGGACCGAACGGGAACAACCGCTCGACCTTCGCACCCGCGACGAACGTCTCCCACGGGATACCCGGTACGTTGCTGGCCTGCAGATCGTTCATGCTCGTCGCACCACTGAACTGACCGAGAAGCTCACCAGGCATCCACGCCAGCACCGATCCGAGTGTGTTGAAGATGTCGACGGCGGGCTCGGTGCGTGCGGCACGCACCTGTTCGCGGATCGTCAACACCCGCTCGAACGGGTCGTCGATGCCCATCGGGCCGGCGAGCCTGCCGACCGCGATACGGTTACCGCCCTCGGGATCCTCTGGTCGACGCACCGAGATCGGAATCGCGACGGGAATCGCGTCGACCTGCTCGCCCATCTTCTCGTGATAGATGCGGAAGCCACCGATCAGCCCGCCGAGGTAGACGTCGTTGATCGACGCCTTCATCGACTTCGCCACGGCTTTCAACTCGACGAACGGCACCTCGAACGCAAGAAAGCGCCACGAGAGACTGCGCTCCGCGAGCAGTGGCGAACCGGGCGGGCTGACGAGGCCGGCAACGCGCGGCACCGAGCGCCCGTATCGCAGCACCTTGCTCAACGCATGCTTGGGATCGGTCAGCGCCAACGCCCCGCGCAACACCACACCCGCCCGGTACGGGGTACGTCGAATCTCCTCCCCCACCTGTCGAGCGAGTACCTCGAGCGCCGACAGTTCGGTCGGCGGCGGCGCGGGCGGCTGAGGCTTGTTCGGGATCGGCTCGCGCGACGGCGAATGTAGTTGCGCGAGAGCGAGAATCGCGCCGAGCCCATCGGTCAGCGCGTGATGCGCCTTGAGGAAGTAGGCGGTCTTGCCGTCGGCGAGACCGGTGATCAAGTAGCCCTCCCATGGCGGTCGGGCCGGGTCGAGCGCGGTCATCGCCAGTTGCTCACACGTCGACAGCAGTTCGGCCATCGAGCCGTCGCCGGGCAGCCTGATGCGTCGAACGTGATAGTGCAGATCGAACTCCGGGTCGACAGCCCAACTCGGGGTGCCGGTGTGCAGCGGCGAATCCACCACGCGCGAACGGAATCTGGGCGCCATCCGGCTGCCCCAGTCGTGCGCCGCAATCAGCCTGTCCCAGTCGGGCTCGCAGTCGTAGATCTCGATCATCGAGATCGTCCCACGCAGTCGACGGTCGGTGTCGCCGCGCCACATCAGCGCGTCGACCGGACTCATGTGCTGCTCGGTGCCCCACTCGAGGGGTTGATCCTCACTCATTCGACAACCTCCCCTGCGTCGTCGCTACCGCTCTCGTCCTGTTGCGATTCATCGTCTTCCGCAGTTCCGTTCGGCACTGGCCACTCCGCCAGCGCGGTGATGAACATCTGACGTACCTCTTCGGTGTGGTCGTCGATGGTCTCCGCCTGCCACTCCGATGTGTCGACGGGCGGCAACACTCGCACCTCGATCGTGCCCGGTGCCACGAGTTGCGAACCGCGCCACATCAATTCGCCCACATTGCGCAGCACAACAGGAACGACGGGCACCCCGGCCTGCATGGCGATGTGGAATGGCCCCTTCTTGAACCGTCCGATCCGTGGCGTCGGCGATCGCGTTCCCTCCGGCGCGACGACCAGTGACGCGCCCTCGTCGCGCAGCTTGCGCACCGCCGGCTCGAGCTGATTGATGGCCTTGCCGGCGTCGGCGCGATCAATGAACACCAACCCGGCCGCGTCGAGGATCTGGCCGAACACCGGAAGCCGTTGGATCTCCTTCTTTGCCACACCCGTCGCGTCGCGTTGTATCAGGTGAATCATGACGGGGAGGTCGAGTTTCGACTGATGGTTGAACGCGAACACGCAGGGACGGTCCGACGTCAGGTTCTCCTTGCCGTCGAGCACGTCGACATGCACTCCGGCCAACGCCAACCCGACGTCGTTTCCGGTGGCGATGCCCGTCTGGACGGCGCTTTCGAATCGGCTACGCGCCACGACGCCGCCCGCGATTCCGGCGGCGGCACCCGCGAGGAACGACCCGTACATCGCGCCGGTACGCAGCGCCATCCCGAAGCGATTGTGCGACGGATTGCGTAGCTCGAGGATCGGCCACCCCCTCGACTCCGCCTCAGCCCGCAGCGTCCTGCGGGGCGATACCGCCGCGGGATGTCCGACGCTTTCGAGATACGGGATGTCCTCGTTGCCATCGCTGTAGGCGAAGGACGCGTCGAGATCCATGTCGTACTCGCGCGCCAGTGAGCGCACCGCCGCCGCTTTGCCCGGCCCCCACAGCGGACGGCCGAGGACCTCCCCGGTGACGATGCCGTCGACCACCTCCACGTCGGTGGCCAGCGCGTGATCGGCCTCGATCTCGCGTGCGATGGGTTCGATCTGGAATCGCGTTGCCGACGACGCGATGACGATGCGATGCCCCATCTCGCGGTGCGCGTTGAGGATCTGCCACATCTGAGGGCGTAGTTTGGCGGCAGTCTCCTGCCGAAAGAGCCTGTCCCCCAGGTCCAACAGTTCCGCGTACGTCTTGCCTGCGAACGTCGGTTTGGTTGCCTGGAGCACCTCGGCGTAGTCCTGTTCGGATTCCACTCCGCGCAGGCCGATGAGTGCGAAGTCGGCGACCTCTCCGATTCCGAACTCCATACTTCGAATCCGGGCTCCGAAAAGCGCTGTCGCAGAGAATCCTTCGATCAGAGTCCCGTCGTAGTCGAAGAACGCACCGATGTGCTTGCCGCGCGGTGCGGAGCGGATTTCGGCCAGGCGATCGCCCAGTGCGCTCATACCGCCGTCACTCCTGTCTGCTCCGCCTCGATCTCGGCGATTCTGGCAAGACGATCCCGCATGTCCTCGACCTCGTCGAGCCACTCCTGCCGTGCCGCAACCAGATCACGTCCGTCGTGGGGATCGATCAGTCCCCGATTGTCGGCCAGCTTGTACGCGGCGGTGTAGAGCTCCGTCGACACCGAATCCCTGCTTTTCACCACACCTTGCAGCGCAAGCTGTTTACCCAATCCGAGGCAATCGGTGATGATCTCCTGCTTGTCGCGGGACTCCTCGCCCAGCTCCACCAGCCGTCGGGACATGACCAGCTGTGCGTCGAAGAACGGCTGAAGGGTTCTGCGGGCAAACAGCTCGCCCGACATCGCGACGAAGGTGTCGTGCAACCATGCGGGCGTCGGCCTGACGGTCCGCCACTCGGGCGCGATGAGATCCATCTCGGCGCCGAGACGGTGCAGGAACTCCTGCTTGGTCGGGAAGAAGAACTCGAACTTCAGCAGATCCCGAATCCGCAGCGCCTCGGCTTGTGCTGCTGCCAGACGTGTTTCGCGATCGTCGTCGATGGTGCGACGATCCGCAGCGAACAACGCGACCTCGACGATCGCGCGGTCGACGAAATGATGGATCGCTCCATTGCGGTAGTACGCGGCCACCGCGTGGTTGTCCCCGGCGATCGACCACACATCGTCGACGCCGCCCGCGAAATGGGTCAGCACGCCCGCGTCGGTCAGTTCCTTCAACGTCGATTTCAGACCGAGTCCCCGGCACATCGCCGGATCAGGCCCCGGCAGCTCGCGCCGCTCGATATAGGCGAGCAGCGGTCGCAGGATGTCCTCGATCTCCTTGGCGGTATACGCCCGATCGCCCGCCCCGAGCAGTGCGAAGCCCGCCAACGACGTCGCCGAGATCGGTGTCGCCGCGTTGATCTCGTCCATCACCTTGAATGCGATCTTCTCCAGGCGTGCGGGATCGTCCTCGCTCAACTCCAGGATCGACTCCCGCAGCGAGAACGGTTCGCCGAACCGCACTCGCGCCTCACCGAGGTAGGACCGCTGCGCCTTGGCGTACTTCAGCAGCCACGTCACATCTTCGGGTTTCTTTGCGCCACCGGCGGATTCGCGCGTGATAGCCGCGATCTCGTGGAGCTGGTCGTAGACGATGGACGTGGGCACGACCATCATGTCCGCGGTGTCGAGTTGCTCGACGGCGTCGACGACGTAGGCGAGCAGCCCCATCATCGGCGGGCGCAGCTTGCCCGTGCGACTTCGGCCGCCCTCGATGTACCACTCGAGGTTGAAACGCTTCTCGACGATGAACGACAGGTATGCGCGCATCGCGAACTTGTAGATCGGATCGTCGCCGAACTTACGGCGAATGAAGATCACTCCGGCGCGTCGGGCGATGGCCGCGAGCGGCCAGAGCGCGAGGTTGTTGCCGCCGAGTACCAGATTGGGCGGAAAGTCGTGGCGCCGTAGCGCATCCGAGAGAACCAACGTGTCGACGTACGACCGGTGCGACGGCAAGAACACCAAGCCGTGGGTCTTGTTGAGACTGCGCAGCTCACTCAACGTGTCGAGGTCGACCGAGACCGTCCAGGTACGTTCGTACAGCTTGCCGAATGTCGTCGAGAACACGTCGTCCATCAGTGGGCTCTGTGTGGCCACGAACGTCGACATCTTGTCGATCGCATCCTGAATGATCGCCGCCGCCGGACGGCCGAGATCGGCGGCGAGCTTCGCGGCATTCGTCTGAAAGCGAGCCGACGAACCGATCTGCTGCGCGACGAGTTTGGGCACCTTGTAGCGGTCACCGATCAGTTGCCGTTCGGCGCGCTCCGCGGACAGTGCTGCCGCCAATTCGACGAACTGGCCGAAATCCTCGCCCTCGGCCGACGACTGCTCGTGCCTGCGACGCAACTCCTCCACCGTCGCCGGTTCTCCGGCGACCACACGAACGCGGTCGGGCGCACGCTTCTTGATCGCCCCCTGGCGAAACGCAGGTGGTCGACGCGGGTTGGACAGCACCAGAACGTCGGCCATCGAGACGCGGCGCTCGCCCTTGCGCATCGGCGGAAGCCAGACGACGCGTGCGGGGATCAGCGTCGTTGCCGGGTCGAGGGCTTCGGGATCGACTTCGTCGAGTGTGCGCACCGGGGCGTCGGGATGCTTGCTCGCCGCCCATTCGGCGACGGCCTCGCGTTCAAGGTTCGTCCGAACCTCGGCGAGCACGATTGCGGCCAATGGGTTCCCCTCCCGTGTTGACATCAGTGAATCGGAGACAGTTGAGTGAACTGTGATCCACCACACAGTAATACCCCTTCCGTTCGTCACGCACATCGGACTATGAGCGTGACGAATCCCCGTGGCGTGGCCCACATCAGGTACCGGGACACCGGAGGGCCACTGACCGGCCGCGATAGGATTCTCGCGTGAGCAAACCAGCCCTTGCTCCGGAGTTTCGCTATGCCGAATTGCTACCCTCCGGCGCCGATGACACGCCCTATCGCCTGATCACCACAGAGGGGGTCTCGACGGTCGAAGTCGACGGCCAGACCTTCCTCAAGGTCGCGCCGGAAGCCCTCGAACGCCTGACGTCAGAGGCGATGCACGACATCAGCCACTACCTGCGCCCCGCACACCTGCGGCAGTTGCGCAAGATCATCGACGACCCCGAGGCGTCGGGCAACGACCGTTTCGTCGCGCTCGACCTGCTCAAGAACGTCAACATCTCCGCGGGCGGCGTCCTGCCGATGTGTCAGGACACCGGCACCGCGATCGTCATGGGCAAGAAGTCCGAGGGGGTGCTGACCGGCGTCGATGACGGCGAGTGGATCTCGCGCGGGGTCTACGACGCGTACACCAAACTCAACCTGCGCTACTCACAGCTCGCACCGTTGACGACATACGACGAGAAGAACACAGGCACCAATCTGCCTGCGCAGGTGGAGATCTACTCCACGCAGCAGGGGCCGAAGGGGCCTGAGTACAAGTTCCTCTTCATGGCCAAGGGCGGCGGCAGCGCCAACAAGTCGTTCCTCTTCCAGGAGACCAAGGCGATCCTCAACCCCGACCGCCTGCTGACCTTCCTCGACGAGAAGATCCGGTCACTGGGCACCGCGGCATGTCCGCCGTACCACCTCGCGGTCGTCATCGGCGGAACGTCGGCCGAATTCGCTTTGAAGACAGCGAAATACGCGTCGGCGCACTACCTCGACACGCTGCCGACAGAGGGCTCGATGTCGGCGCACGGCTTCCGAGACGTCGAGTTGGAGGAAGAGGTCTTCAAGCTGACGCAGTCCTTCGGAATCGGCGCTCAGTTCGGGGGCAAGTACTTCTGCCACGACGTCCGCGTCGTGCGTCTGCCTCGCCACGGGGCATCGTGCCCGGTGGCGATCGCCGTCTCGTGCTCGGCCGACCGCCAGGCGCTGGGCAAGATCACCTCCGAGGGCGTCTTCCTCGAGCAACTCGAAACCGATCCGGCGCAGTACATGCCGGACGCCGGCGTCGCCGAGGACATCGAGGGCGGCCAGGTCGTCGACATCGATCTCAACCGGCCGATGCCCGAGATCCTCGCCGAACTGTCGAAGTACCCGGTCAAGACCCGACTGTCGCTGACCGGACCTCTCGTCGTGGCTCGCGATATCGCGCACGCCAAGATCAAAGAGCGTCTCGACGCCGGCGAACCGATGCCGCAGTATCTGCGCGATCATCCCGTCTACTACGCGGGTCCGGCCAAGACTCCCGCGGGCATGGCGTCGGGCTCGTTCGGGCCGACGACGGCGGGTCGCATGGACTCCTACGTCGAGCAGTTCCAGGCCGCGGGCGGATCAATGGTCATGTTGGCCAAGGGAAATCGCTCGAAGCAGGTCACCCAGGCGTGCGACGCCCACGGCGGCTTCTACCTCGGTTCGATCGGTGGCCCCGCCGCCCGCCTCGCCCTCGATTGCATCAAGAGCCAGGAGGTCATCGAGTACCCGGAGCTCGGCATGGAGGCGGTCTGGAAGATCGAGGTCGAGAACTTCCCTGCGTTCATCGTCGTCGACGACAAGGGCAACGACTTCTTCACCGATCCGTCGGGCACGGTGACGGTCCCGCTGGGGGTGCGTGTCAGGTCCTGACCGGGCCGAGAATTGGCGGCAGGTCGCGGCGAGTAGCGTGGATTGAGGTAGTCCTAACCCACCGCAGACACTCGGAGGACGCATCAGATGAGCGAGCAGCAGTACCGCATCGAGCACGACACCATGGGCGAGGTCAAGGTCCCCGTCGACGCACTCTGGCGCGCACAGACGCAACGCGCCGTCGAGAACTTCCCGATCAGCCACCGGCCGCTCGAGCGCACGCAGATCCGTGCGATGGGACTGCTCAAGGCCGCATGTGCGCAGGTCAATAAAGACCTCGGGCTGCTCGACGCGACCAAGGCCGACGCCATCATCGCCGCGGCCAAGGAGATCGCCGATGGCAAGCACGACGACCAGTTCCCCATCGACGTGTTCCAGACCGGGTCGGGCACCAGCTCGAACATGAACGCCAACGAGGTCATCGCGTCGATCGCGAAGGCGAACGGCGTCGAGGTTCACCCGAATGACGACGTCAACATGTCGCAGTCGTCGAACGACACCTTCCCCACCGCGACACACGTCGCAGCAACCGAAGCCGTCGTCACCGACCTGATCCCCGCGCTCGATCACCTGCGGTTGGCACTGCTCGCCAAGGCAGAGGAATGGCGTGAGGTGGTCAAGAGCGGTCGTACCCACCTGATGGACGCGGTACCGGTCACGCTCGGTCAGGAGTTCAGCGGCTACACCAGGGCTGTGGAAGCAGGCATCGAGCGTCTTGTCGCGACACTGCCGCGGGTCGGCGAGGTACCCATCGGCGGAACCGCCGTCGGAACGGGTCTCAACGCGCCCGACCACTTCGGCACCAAGGTTGTCGAAGAACTGGTCAGGCTCACCGACGTCGACTCGATCACGTTGGCCAAGAACAACTTCGAGGCACAGGCGGCCCGCGACGGACTTGTCGAGCTCTCCGGTCAGCTCAAGACCATCGCGGTCTCGTTGACCAAGATCGCCAACGACGTCCGGTGGATGGGTTCCGGTCCGCTCACCGGGCTGGCCGAGATCCACCTCCCCGACCTCCAGCCGGGCAGTTCGATCATGCCGGGCAAGGTCAATCCTGTTCTCCCCGAGGCAGTTACGCAGGTGGCGGCGCAGGTCATCGGCAACGACGCCGCGGTGACCTGGGGCGGCGGCAACGGTGCGTTCGAGCTGAACGTCTACATCCCGATGATGGCGCGCAACGTCCTCGAATCGCTGAAGCTCCTCGCCAACGTCTCACGACTGTTCGCCGATCGCTGCATTTCCGGCCTGAAGGCCGACGAAGACCGTCTGCGGACTCTCGCCGAGAGCTCACCGTCGATCGTCACGCCGCTCAACTCGGCCATCGGTTACGAGGAGGCCGCGGCCGTCGCGAAGCAGGCTCTCAAGGAGAAGAAGACGATTCGGCAGACCGTTCTCGATCGTGGACTCGTCCCCGACAAGCTCAGTGAGGAAGAGCTCGACAAGCGCCTCGACGTGTTGAAGATGGCCAACCTCGATCACAAGCGCTGAGTCGTGGCCGATCTCGCGCCCTTCCCCACCGACTGGCAGAAGGCGCTGGTGCTCGTGGCGCACCCGGATGATCCGGAGTACGGCATGGCGGCAGCGGTCGCGAAGTGGACGGGCGAGGGCAAACACGTCGTGTACGCCCTGGCGTCGAGCGGCGAGGTCGGCATCGAGGGCATGGCGGCGGCCGAAGCAGGTCCGCTTCGCGAGGGCGAGCAACGCGCGTCTGCCGCCATCGTCGGTGTTGACGACGTGGAGTTCTGGGGCTTTCCGGACAGCAACATTCGCAACACTCCCGAGCTACGCGCGGCGATCGCCGAGACGATCCGACGCGTCGGCCCGCAGGTGGTGCTGTCGCTGTTCGGTGGGGCCGAGTGGGCGCCCGGGACGCCCAACCAGTCCGACCACATGGAGTTCTCCGCAGCGGTTCTCGACGCATACGATTCACTCGGCGACGACGCTCCGCAGTGGCTGTTCGAGAACGGCCCACACGCCACGCATGCCGTCGACGTCACCGAGCAGGTCGACGTCGCAGTGAGTTCCCTTGCGGCACACGAGGTGTACCTCGGCGTGCTCGATCCGGGCACACCGGTCATCGAGCAGGCCCGAGCTCAGATCGAAGCCGTGACAACGCCGCGCGACGACTTTGGTGGTCGTCGCGCGGCGTGCTTCGAACTCAAGCGGCCACGCGCTACTTCGGCGTGACGGACGAGCTGGTCTCGGGTTCGTCGGCCTGCAGTTCTTCGGCGATGTCGGCGTCGGCGAGCCGCTCCTGCTCCTCTGCGGACAGAGTCTGAATGGTGCCGATGCGCGCCGCGATCTCCGGTCGCGTCACCCGGAGGTAGACGTACCACGCCACACCCGCCGCGAGTATCGTGAGGTACACGAACGGCAGGATGTTGAACGGGAACTCCGGAACCGGGTACAGGTTGTTGACGATCACGTAACCGAGAGCCACCACCGCGAGGCCCGACACGATCGCACGGAACGGCGTGAGCGCCTTGATCTTGTACAGCCAGATCGGTGTCGCGATCACCACGAGCAGATAGCTCACCAAGAAGCCCCAGTTGGTGACGTACGCGCCGTACACGTCGAAGACGGTGCGGCCGGCCGAACTGAAGGTGGCCACGATCGAAAAGACAAGTGCCGCAGCACCGACGAACGCGACGCCGACCCACGGTGTGTGGTACTTGGAGTGGACCTTGGCGAACACGCGCGGCAGTGCGCCCTCATGCGCGAACGTGAACAGCGAACGCGCAGCCGAACTCGTGACCGCAGTGACGAAGACGATGAAGGCGACCGCGACGGCAGCGCTCGTCACCGGCTTCACCCATCCCACACCGGACGAGTCGGCGAGCTGCGGCAGAATCGCCTTGTCTCCGTTGATCCCGTCGAAGTGCAACACCTGCGGATACGTCGCGATGATGTACAGCACACCGATGATCAACACGACGCGCAGCAGCGCTTTAGAGATCGACCGGTGCGCCTCCCGCGCTTCGGCACCAAGCGAGGCAACGCTTTCGAAGCCCGCGTAGGCACCGACCGCTGTCACTGCGGCCACGAATGTCGAGCTGTGGCCGAGGTTCGAGAGGCTCCACTGCTCGGTGTCGAAGCGCCACCCGTAGGAGACGTAGGCGGCCACGATGATCACTGCGATGGAGATCAGTGCGATGACCTCGAACACCAACTCGTACTTCGCGGCGAGCGACGCACCGCGGATGGGTAGGTACACCGCGAGCCCGACGACCAGGAAGACCAGCAAGAGTCGGAACCATGAAGCCTCCGAACCGATTCCGAGTTCGAGAAGGAAGGAGTCGACGTAGAGCACACCACCGAGTGTCCCGGTCACCGAGAATCCGACGTAGCCGATCAGCAGGCTGAAGCCTCCGACGAACGCGAACGCGGGTCCGAGCCCGTTACCGGTGTAGGTTCCCAACGAGCCGGACGACACCGTCCGCCGCGCCTGGAAGCTGATGGTGGTTGCCAGCAGCACGGCGATCACCAACCCGATGATCGCCGCCCACGCGGCGCCCTTGCCCGCCGCGGTGTACAGCGCGAACGGAACGGACGCGACAGCGACGCTCGGTGCCGCAGCGGCGAGGCCCTGCGCGAAGACCTCCCAGGAGCCCAGCGTGTTCGAGCGCAGACCACCCGGTTGCTCTGTGACCGCCGATCCGGCGGCTGCGCCTTCTGGCACGTGCGGTGGCGCTGGTGGTGTGTGCGCCGCCTCGGGCGGGCGCGTCGACGTCGAGTCGGTGGTCATCTCGATTCCTCTCGGACACCCATCGCCGAAGACGGCAACTACCCGCCCGTCGGATCTGGATATCTCATGTATTGCGCTGTGCGCGAATGGGATTGATCGAGAGAAGTATGCTGGCCGACGACACCGTTGCCAGCCCTTATTCTCTGTGCGGTTCTATCCCTGTCATCCGAGCGGCGCCGACGACGCTGCTGCACGCAGATGTCCACGCAGAGTGTCGGTCTCGTAGTCGTGGCGGTAGAGCCCCCGTCGACGCAGGAGGGGAACCACCTCGTCGGCGATCACAGCGAGACCGTCGATCAGCGCATCCGGTTGCAGATTGAAGCCATCGATCGCACCCGCGGAGAACCAGTCGTCGATTCGATCGACCAATCGCTCTGGGGTGCCCACGAATCCGGCGTGGCCCGAACCCGTGTAGCGGGTCTGCCGCAGGTACTCGCGGACCGTCGGATTGGTACGGCGGATCTGCGCGACGATCGACTCGCGGAAACCGATACTGCCACTGAAGGTCTGGAGGTCGGCCGGTCCTGCGAGCACGTCCTCGGGGAACGGGGCGTCGAGATCGAGTTTTGTCGCGTCGACGCCGATCGCGTGCGACAGCCAGCCAACCGAGTACCACGCCGGACTTCGGTCGTGGAGTTCGTCGTTCCGCCTTCTGGCTTCCTCTTCCGTGCTGCCGAGGGAGACGAGCAGACCGGGAAGGATCTTGACGTCGTCGGGTGATCGACCGTATGCCAACGCTTTTCGCTTCACCACACGATAGTGTTCGACCGCTTTGTCGCGTGTCAGTTCTGCGGCGAAGACGCCCTCGGCGACCCGCCCCGCCAGGTCGCGGCCCGCAGCCGACCCGCCCGCCTGAAAGAGCACCGGATGCTCACCACGCGACGGCGTGCGCAATCGTCCGTCGACCGAGAAGTGGACTCCCCTGTGCCGAATCTCGCGGCCCGTGTCCGCGGACCCCCATAGTGCACGAACCACATCGACGAACTCGCCTGCGCGCTCATAGCGGTCGTCGCGTGGTGGAACGTCGGGTTGCCCGAAGTTTCGGGCCGCCGCGGGTCCTCGGGTGGTCACGATATTCCAGGCCGCTCGACCCTGCGACAGGTAATCGAGCGTCAGCAGTCGCTCGGCGAGTTCTACCGGATCGTTGAACGTCGTCGACGCCGTGGACACCAACCCGACCCGCTCCGTCGCGGCTGCGACATGTGCCCAGTTGACCGTCGGCTCCAGATGCGCCGGATTGGCGTCGTATGCAGGGTCACCGAGTGCGGGGGCGTCGGCGAGAAAGACTGCGTCGAGTGTCCCTCTCTCGGCGATCCGACCGATCTCTTCCCAATAGTCGGGCGAGACAAACGATTCCGCGCTCAGGCCTGGTGTCTGCCATGAGGCGGGCACATAGCCGAGGACGAGTGCGTTGATGCCGAGTATGACGTGGCCGTCGCGTCGGGTCATGGGAGTTCCTCTCGGAGTGGAGGTCAGGGTGCGTCGAGCGGTTCCGGACGTGCGAATGCCACCCGACGAAGATCCCGCGGTGCGACAGGTAGTCCGAGCGCAGTCCGCAGCGACAGACCCGGCGCGATCGGTCGGGAGATCGCCAGCAGCTTCTTCGCCGCATCGGCCAGCGCTGCGGGCGACAACTCGTCGTCGCGCAACAGAATTCCCTCGACGTCGGTCGGCAACTCTGCCGCCGACGAAATCTCACGGACAGCGCTGGTCGGTCCGACGACGAGGTCGACATCGCTGCGGGTGCCGGCCTCACGCACGCCGGAGTGGTACGTGGCGATCACCGACGGACCGCTCGCGGGTTCCGGCACCGTCAACGGACCGGCGATCCGGTAGGGGTTCTCGAGGTCGGCGAACTGAATCTGGTCCGACTCCACGAAGATCCCCGACGCACGGTCGGCGACGACCGACGCGAAGGGCCAGGTCTGTTCCAGGACTCGTACCGCGTGCGCGATGTCGTCGACGGACACTGCGTCGTGGGTCCACGGGTCACCTGCAGGCACGTACGGGTCCCTCACGCCGAGGAGCACGCCGGTTCTCCCCCGCGAGAGATGCCCGGCGGATGCGACTCGCCGCGCGAGGTTGTAGGGATGATCGCGACGCGACGACGCGGTGAACAGGAACCGGGACAGTGGAGCCTTCCTTGCGAGAAAGGTTGTCGCAACGGAGGATTCCAGCGTCGTGCGACCGGCCGGCCCGGCGGCCCCGCCAACGTCGTCGGCACCATTGACCCGATCGATGCCGACGACGGTGAACGCCAGCGGCAGCGAATCCCAGCGCGCGGCGAGCGCACGATCCGCCAACAGCGCGCCCACCTGCTCACCGGTCAATCCGACCGCCACGTACGGTGCACTCATCTGCTCGCTCCCCTCAGTTGCCCTGTCTCCTCATTTGCCCTGTCTCCTCAGTTGCCCTGTCCGCCACGGCCGAATGCCGAGAAGTCGGGTACGGGGTCGACACCATTGACCAGCCAGTTGCCCACGATGCGCGCCTTGTAGACCCGCGGATTGTGGGAGGCGAGGGTGCGCGCGTTGCGCCAGTGACGGTCGAGTGCTTTGTCGGTGGAGACTCCCGATGCGCCGAGCGCGTCGAAGATCTCGGTGGTTGCCGCGAGTGCGGCGTCGATGATGGTGAGTTGCGCGTGGTCGGTGGCGAGCTGGGCCTCCGTGACGCGAGCCCTGCGGAGGTCGAGGTCTCCGGATGCGTGTGCCTCGGCGATACGATCGAGCGTCCGACCCACCTCACGCAGCGCGGCGTCTGCGGCGTAGGCACGCGCCGACACTCCGCCGATCACTGCCAGCAGCTGAGGGTCGTTGGCGGGCACCGGGTCCAGCCCCTGCGGATAGTTGCGCTTGCGTGCCCGGAGAGCCTCGATCCCGTCTCGCAGGGATGCGTGGATGATTCCGGTGAGAACCGCGAGGATCGCCACCTGGTAGAAGTGACCTTGGTAGACAAAGCGTTCGGTGATGTCGAAGACGTTGTCCGGCTCGGCGGGCACGTCGACGTAGCGCGCACTCCCGCTGGCGGTTGTCTGTTGCCCGAAGCCCGTCCAGTCGTCGACGAGCTCGACACCGGGATCGTCACGGCGCACGAGCGCGGTGAGCAGGCCGCCGTCGTCGGATTTGCCGATGACGTCGAGCCAGTCGGCGAAAAGGCTTCCGGTGGCGTAGAACTTGGCTCCGCTGACGAGGTAGCGCTCGTCGTCACGTCGCACAGTTGTCGCGATTGTTGCGTACGTGCCGTTGTTGGCCTCCGTCCAGCCGCCGCCGACGAATTCGCCTGCGAGGAAACGTTCGATCCACCGATCGTTGCCCGCTGACTGCGGCGCGTTGAGTCGGTCTTCGACGAACGCCAGGTGGTTGCGGAACACGTGCGCGATGTTCGCGTCTGCGGCGGCCAGTCGCGACAGCAGCAGAAAGGTCTGTTCCAGTGACGCGCCCAGACCGTCGAACTCCACGGGAATCCTTATGCGCCCCAGTCCCTCTCGGACAAGTTCGGCAACCTCGTCGTAGCCGAACGAGCGGTCGTGTTCGCGCGCGACGTTGGAGGCCGCGACGCGCTCGAATGCCGGCGCGAAGCGCTCGACGAGTTGATCGTAGTCGGCGGTTGGCTCGCGCAGATAGGTCGTCCAACCCTCGACCTCGTGCGCGGAAGCCGGGTGTGTGGTGGTCTCGGTCATCGGGAGCTCCTTCCTGTCGGCGAGGGCCGACACATGACATACGGGTTGCGAGCGGTGCGGCCGGAACAGTCTCGTCAGAAGACAGTGCCCGCGAAGGGCAGCACGCCAGTGGCGAACAGACCGTCGAGTCGGTCGACAGCCGACGCGGCAGACACGTCGACGCGTCCGACGTCTGCCAGCGACCGCCACCGCGTGCCGCCGAGATACGCAGCGGCGAGCGTCGCCACATCGGTCGTTGCGTCGGACTTGCCCGTCACGCGTTCGGTCCCCTTGGGGCTGATCTCGAATACCGCGTTGTTGCGCTCGATGAGCGGGTCGACGACCTCGAGCCGGACCGGATCATCGATCCGGTACGTCCTTGCGCGAAGCGCCGATTCGACGTCGACGAGCCGAAGCCACGTCTCGTCGTGCGCCGCGCCCAGCCGGACTGCACGCGGGTCGGTGACGACCAGCGGCAGCGAATCATCCAGTGCGACAGCGGGCCACTCGATCACGTCGACGAGGTCGAGCGTCAGTAGATGACGCCACAACGCTGCCCGCGCGGTCGGCCGCGACGACACGAAGTCGACGACGGTGATCGTCTTGGCGTCGCTACTGAACCAATGGTCGGGGTCCTCGGGCTTGTAGACGACGTAGCCGTCGTCGACTCCATCGGAGCTGTGCACGGCGACGTAATGCTGCACCGGCGCAGCGTCGCGTCGTAGTTGCTGCAGTCGCCACCAGCCTGCCGGGCGGTCGATTGCACCGACCCACGTTGCGGCACGTCTGTAGATGTCTTCCAGTAGTTCGGTGGTGACCGCGTCGTCGACGAGGCGCACGTCGTTGGTATCACCGTCGGGCACGGTGTCGCGCAGCCTCGCTCGGCGCGTGTCGATGGTCACGGCCCGACTCGAACTCGCGATCCCGTAGCCGAAGCGTTCGTAGATCACGGCCTCGGAGGCACGCAGCGTCGCCACCACCTCTCCCCGGTCGGCGATGTCATGCAGTTGACGCTCGATGAGTCCGGTGACGATTCCCCGGCGACGGTGGGTCGGCAGCACGCCGACGTGTGTGACGGCCGCGTGGGGAACGCGTGCACCGCCCGGCACGACGAGCTGGCTCGAGTAAGAGTCCGCGCCCCCGACGATGACCTCGGAGTCGAATGCGCCCAGATACCGGCCTTCCTCGGTGATGGTCGCGGCGTCGAGTTGTCCGAACCGCAGCCCGACCATCGACCGGAGGAACACCCGGAAGGCGGCATTGACCTCGGCGGGGCCGGACAGCGGTCGGATCGTGACGCTCATCGGTGCCACGTCCGGTCATGATCACGGTGGGTATCCAGATATGCGCCCGGCCCGAAGTGGTGGTCGTAGAAGTCGGTGTCGATGTGTTGTGCCTGAAGGTAATTGAGGATGTGCACCGTCGGCACGGTACCCGGGATCTTCCCGGAGGTGTGGTCGACGTACGCGATCTGCTCGGTGAGCAGTCGAACGAAGTCGTCGTCGTAGCGCGCGGCCGAACCGCGAACGCGCGGGTTGTCACTCCACGGTCCGGGGGTGTCCGGATGAAATGGCCCACCGGGACCGAACTTTCGCTCCGTGAACCGTGCTACCGCCTCGGCAGCGTCTGCGACGTGCGGACGCGACAGGGTTTCGAACACGCCGGGCAGTCCCGTCGGATTCGGTAGGGCCCAACGGTCGTCGGTCTGGACCTCGAAGCCGAGCCCTGGCACCGCGGGATCACCCGACGCACCGAGGATCGACAGCCGATCGATCCCGTCGAAGGTCCACCCGCCCAGTCCCAACGCGCCCAGAATGAGGTGGCCGTTGTAGGCGGCGGTGATCAGTTCCGCGCTCGCCTCGGCGAGTGTGTACTGCTCGACGAACGACAGCGGGAACGGGTCACCGGCGTGGCGCAGCGAAGAGTCTGTGCCACCGGGGATCTCACGTCCGTTGATGTCGTCGTACAGGCCATAGCCGTTCTGGAGGAAGAATGCCACGTTGGCTATGAAGTGCTGCGCCAGGTCGGCGATCGGTATGACGAGCAGCGAACCCGGATGGTTGGCGATCCAGGTGTTGTGGCCCTCGAGGTAGGGCTCTTCGCGCGGGAGGTAGATGCGCTCGTCGGAGATCTTGCGGTACCGACCAACCGTCTCCGCGAGCCACGCCTCGACGTCGGTGTCGGACGCCGACCCGTCGTCTGGCAGTTCACCTTGAGGTTGGGCGCCGCGGCTCGACAAGAAGTAGGTACCCGAGTCGTCGGTGAAGAAGAACTCCGTGGTGTGAAACCCGGCCGCGGATGGGAATGTTCGGCCCGTTGCGGTGCCCGAGTAGTTCGGTAGCGCGGGCGCGTATCCCGGGTGGTGGCTGATCCCGAAGTTCCAGCCGGTCACTCCGGTGACCGCCGCGAGGACGATCGCGCGCTCGGTGTCGCTCAGCGGCGCAACCGGCTTGCGACTGGCGAAAGCCATTTCGCCCGAGGGGATTTCACCGCCGACCGGGAAGCGGCGTGATCGCCTGCCGGTGATCGCCCCGAGCAGCGGGAAGCTCGTGAGGCCGGCAAGTGCACTCCGTTCGTGCTCGTCGAGCGCGAAAGCGGCTGCAGCAGTTGAGGTCATGCGTTCGCTCCGGTCAGGGCGTGATCGACGACGTGGCGTCCGACGTGGTCGGCCACCGCGCGGTGGACCGTCTCGTTGAGCACGTCGTGCGCGGCGTCGTCGATGATCTCGACGCGAAGTCCGGGCAGTCGGTCCTGCCAGGCGAGCACGCCGGTCACCGGTGCGATCTGGTCGTCCGAACCGTGCACTGCCAGAACGGGTGTCGACAACGTCGGCAGTTCCTCGTCGAGCCGCGCCCACGCCGGTTCGAAGAGTGCCTTCAAGACCTCGACGACATCGGCTCCGGTGAATGCCAGCGGATCGTTGGCCAACTCGTCGCGATAGAACGGGTCGGCCGACAGCGCGTCGAGGTCGAGTTCGAAACTGCCGCCTTCCGCGGTCACCGAACTCAGCCACGGTAGCGGCGACAGTGGAGCACCCGAGATCACGACACCGGAGTACCTCGACGGCTGATCGAGCGCCGCGAACAGTGCACCGAGACTTCCGAGCGAGTGTCCACTGATCGCGAGTGGCAGCTCCGGCGAGCGTGCCGCGGCGAGGTCGGTCAGGGCTCGCGCGTTGTGCACCACGGCGTCGTACGATCCGACGTCGCCACGCTCACCGTCGGACAACCCGTGACCCTGCTGGTCGAGTGCCCAGAGTTCGACGCCGTGCGCTGCCAACTCCGCTGCGTAGCGGTGGTAGAGCCCCGAGTGCTCGCCGAATCCGTGCAGAAGTATCAGCGCGGCTGTCGGCGTGGTGTTGGCTGGCCAGTGCCGGTAGAAGATCCGGCCCTGCGCGCCGTCGAAGAAGGGCATGGTTCACTCCTGTTGTGGGCTATGATGCGCCCGAGAAGCATCGCGCACCACCACATTTCACGACAGGCTTTGAACCATCCGGATTCTGAGCCGACACCCGCGCGTCTACATGTGTGCCATATCGAAGGACGTGGGTGCTGCAGCACCCACGTCCTTCGATTCGACCCACAGTCAGCGCGTTGCTACTGGCCCCGGGGTGCTATTTGGTCCCGAGCAGAGTCGGGATGAGGTTGACCAGTTGCGTCAACAGATCGCTCAACCCCTTGTCGCCCAGGATGTCTGACACTCCCGGCACGCTCGGCGTTGTGGGCGTCTTCGGCGTCGTTCCCGACGGCGCGGTGGTCGACGGCCCGTCGCCCGTGGGGGCAGCGGCGTTGACGCCGATGGTGATCTTGGGGTGCTTGGCAGGGTCGAGCCACGCGAGGATCTTGCGCATCACGTCGCGATCGATTGCGACGCAGCCCATGGTCGGCTCACCGTTGGTGACGTGGAGGAACATCGCCGACGCCTTGCCGGGGGTGCGCTGCGGGTTGTGCGCGATGTTGACCGCGTAGTCGTACACCGGACCCGCGTCGTAAAGGTTCTCGCTGTCGCCGCCGGGGCTGTTCGCCTGGCGCACATGGGTGTTGTACGTCGGGGACTTCATGTTGGAGTCCCACCAGTCCTGACGCGTCGCCTGGAAGTACGGCATCTTGGTGCCGGGATTGGCCTGCCTACCGAACGCCTGGTCCAGCGCGAAGGTGCCTTCCGGCGTGCGGTACACGTTGTCCTTCGGCTCCCCCATTCCCAGCGAGCCCAGGAACGCCTTGGTCGGCCCGAACACGGGCTTCCACGACTTGTCAGCGCCCTTCTCGAATGCGGTGAGCGTCGCGGTCGGGTCGGACGCCTTCGGTGCCGTGACCACGATCATCTGGCCCGTATCCGACGCTTGCGGCCCCGGCTTCGACGATCCGCTACCCGCGAGGGTGTCCAAGATTCCGTCGACCTGCGGGATACCGAGAGAAGGCGACGTCGGTGTCGGAGTGTGGGGTGTGGTGGGTGATGTCGGGGCGGGTGATGTGGGAGTCGTCGAGGTTCCCGGCGCGGCCAATGCCTGGCCGGCACCGGCAACGATTGCAGCCATCACCGCAATCACTACAAGTCCCAACAGTCTCATTCGCCTCATCAGTAACTTCTGCACCACACAAGTGTGGCAAATGGCAAGACGGCGTGAGTCTCAGGGGCATCACAGTGCTGCACTGATCGGGTGACAGAGCGGCAGAACTGCTACTTGAACATGAACTCAGCCTCATCTATTGTCTCTTGGTGACGTAGCGCACATTGGCCGAAGTCAGCGACTACTCACACACGTCGAAGGGACAACAGATGAGCACTGTCAACACCGTCACAGGCCCCGTGGACTCGGGCGACCTGGGTTCAACACTCATCCACGAGCACATCTTCATCCTCGGCGAGGAGTACCGAGAGAACTATCAGGACGACTGGGACGAGGATCGCAAGATCGCCGACGCCGTGCGCGATCTGCGCGAGCTCAAGGGTCTCGGTATCGACACCATCTTCGACCCGACGGTGCTCGGTCTCGGCCGCTACATCCCCCGCATCAAGAAGATCGCCGACCAGGTCGACCTGAACATCGTGGTGGCAACCGGCCTCTACACCTACAACGACATTCCCTTCCAGTTCCACTACACCGGCCCCGGGCTGCTCTTCGACGTCGACGAGCCGCTGGTGAACTTCTTCGTCCGTGACCTCACCAAGGGAATCGCCGACACCGACGTGCAGGCCTCGTTCCTCAAGTGCGCCATCGAGGAGCAGGGACTGACGCCCGGCGTCGAACGCGTGATGCGGGCCGTCGGCCAGGCACACGTTCAGACCGGCGCTCCGATCACCGTGCACACCAACCCGCACACCGGCTCTGGCCTCGTCGCGCAGCGCGTGCTGCGCGAGGAGGGCGTCGATCTGACCAAGGTCGTCATCGGACATTCCGGGGACTCGACCGACCTCGACTACCTCATGAAGGTCGCCGACGAGGGATCGATCCTTGGCATGGACCGCTTCGGGCTCGACGTCCTGCTGCCCTTCGACGACCGCATCAACACCATCGTCGAACTCGCCAAACGCGGCTACGCCGATCGGATGGGACTTGCCCACGACGCGTCGTGCTTCATCGACTGGTTCGATCCAGAAGCCAAGAAGCAGGCGGTCCCGAACTGGAACTACCGCCACATCAGCGAGGACGTGCTGCCCGCTCTGCGCGAACGGGGTGTGAGCGATGCCGATATCACCACCATGCTCGTCGACGTCCCGCGCCGCTACTTCGAGTGACCGCCATGCACCCGGGGCGAGTACTCGCCCCGGGTGCACACAGCTCCACACCCCTTCTGTCATAAGGAATCTCATGGCCAATCCCGTAGCCGCCCTGTGGAAGGGTGCCGACACCTATCCCGATCGCATCGCGGTACGCAGCGGCGAGCGCATCCTGCGTTACGGCGACCTGCGTGCTCGAACCGCCCGCAGCGCAGCGCGTTTCGCGGCGTTGGGAGTCTCTCCCGGTGACCGCGTACTGCTTGTTGCGCCGTCGATTCCCGAGTTCGCCATCGCCCACTACGGCCTCCATACGATCGGCGCCACCATCATCACGGTCAACACGATGTCGACCACCCACGAGATCGACTACGTTGTCGACGATTCCGGGACCTCATTGATCGTCGCGTGGCACGAGTCGGCAGCGGCGGCCGATCTGGTCGCGACAGACCGTGGGCTTCCGTTCGTGGAACTGAAGCCGTTCGAGGATGATCCGGTTACGGACGCGCCGTCGGTCGAGGCCTATGTCGAACGCGACGAGCACGACACCGCGGTCATCCTGTACACCTCCGGGACGACCGGAAAGCCCAAGGGCGCTCAGTTGAGCATCGCCAACGTCAACGCAGCTCCAATCGCGTTCCGTCCGGCGCTGCGAATCGGCGATGAAGAGCGTTGGGCCACAGCACTTCCCCTGTTCCATTGCTTCGGGCAGGTCGTCGTGATGCACAGCGCGCTGACCTGGGGCGGCAGCCTGTCGCTGCTGTCCCCCTTCGCGCCCGTGGAGTTCATGAACCGAATCCGCGACGAGCATGTCACCATCGCGTGCGGCGTTCCGACGATGTGGAATGCGATGTTGCAGAACGCATCCGGATACTCATCCGACGATTTCGTCGACCTGCGGCTGGCGTGCTCGGGCGGAGCGTCGATGCCGGGTGAGGTCATTCGTGCGTTCGCCGACAAGTTCGGCTGCGCGATCC
Organism: Gordonia sp. 852002-50816_SCH5313054-c; assembly: GCF_001665925.1. Taxonomy (NCBI): domain Bacteria; kingdom Bacillati; phylum Actinomycetota; class Actinomycetes; order Mycobacteriales; family Gordoniaceae; genus Gordonia; species Gordonia sp. 852002-50816_SCH5313054-c. Next base: position 47,077 of record NZ_LZTE01000035.1, on the reverse strand, counting down.
TCGAGGGTTACGGCCTCACCGAGACCGCGGGCACCGCGACCTTCCGCGACCTCGACGGCGAACCGAAGGTCGGAACCGTCGGACCGGCGTTGCCGGGCTTCACCATCGAGGTTCGCGATCCCGACGGCACACCTCTCGGCGCCGACGAGGTCGGTGAGATCTTCCTCAAGGGGCCGACGGTGATGATCGGCTACTGGAATCGGCCAGAGGCCACCGCGTCCGAACTCGTCGACGGATGGCTGCGCACGGGCGACATCGGCGCGATGGACGCCGACGGCGACCTCCGGATCATCGACCGCGCAAAGGATCTCATCATCCGCGGCGGCTACAACGTGTACCCGAGAGAAGTCGAAGAGGCGCTCTACACCCACCCCGACATCGTCGAGGTCGCCGTCATCGGCGTGCCCGACGACCACTATGGCGAGGAGATCGCCGCGGTCATCGCGTTGCGGCCGGACGCCGTGCTCAACACCGATGCCCTGCGCGGCTGGGCGAAGGAACGACTCAGCGCCTACAAGGTTCCGCGGATCGTCCACGTCGTCGATGCACTACCGAAGGGCGCGACCGGAAAGATCCTCAAGCGCGCAATCGACCGTGATTCGCTCCGCGAACTCAGCTCGACGGGCTCTGGTACACAGCAACCTCGATGAGGTTCACGTCGAGACCCTCATTGCCCGATGTTGCGGACCCGCGAGAACGTGCCCCTCGGGGCACTCAGTCGCGCGGGGCCGCACCGGGACGTCGAAGGCCGATCGCGTTGACCCACAGGTGGGTGGCGGTGTCGACCATCGCGTCGATGTCCGACGGCTCGCCGCCGACGATGAACGCCTGGTAGGCCATCCGCGACACCATTCCCGACAACGCCGCGGCCGCGGCCGTCGGGTCGAGTTCTGGATCGGCGATGCCTCGCTCCTGCAATTCCCGAATATGACGAGCATTGCGTTCGACGAACACGAGGCTGCGCTGGCGCCGCCTCTCACGGAACTCCGCCATCGTCGACGACACCTGTTCGAGCACCAGACGCAGGCCGGCATTGCGCCGATACGCCTCGAAATAGGCTCGGTTGGCCGCGGCGAGGATCTCGGTCGGGTCGTCGTCGGAACCCGGCTCGACGTGCGGGTAGCCAGGATGCAGCATGTCCTGGTGCGCTTCGGCGAGCACAGCGTCGAGGATCTCTTCCTTGCTGTCGAAGTAGGTGTAGAACGACCCGATCGAGCACTGCGCCTCGGTGGTGATGTCGGTGAGCCGTGAATCGGCGAATCCGTCGCGCTCGAAGACTGTGCGCGCCGCCGACACCAGAGCCGCCCGCGTTCTCTCTCCGCGGGCGGTCAGGGGTTTGCGCACTGTGCTCGGGGCAGCCGCAACCGACGGCACCTCGAGCGCGGTGTCGTGCGCGGCGGTGCCGTCGGTTTCGGTGCTCATCTGGGTCTCCTCGGCGATCTCGGGCCTCACTTCACGACCGGACAGTCTGATCGATCAACGGTATCGGGTCACGCCAATCCTGCCTCGTCGGCCATCTTGCTCGCCTTGTCCACGAAGCGGTCGACCAACTCTGGGGTTGGGGCGCCGACGACGGCGCGGTTGGTCGGGTCGTCCTGAATTCGACGCACCACGCCCTCGACGATGATGGCGACCTTCCACAACCCCAGCGTCCGCCAGTACTTGAGCGCCTCCGGATCACGTCCTGTGATTCGCAGGTAGTCGGCTGCCACGTCAGCCGGGGTCGGGAAACCCTCCATGGTCTCGGCGCTGAATCGTCCGGGGATCTCCTCCCCCACCTCAGGCCAGTACGCCAGGGTGCTGCCGATGTCGGCGAGCGGATCGCCGAGCGTCGACAGTTCCCAGTCGAGAGCCGCCTGCACGTCACCGGTCTGCGGGTCGACCATCACGTTGCGGATGTGGAAGTCTCCGTGCACCAGCGACGTCTCGTGCTGCTCCGGCACGTTCTCGGCGAGCCTGCGAGTCAACGAGTCCAACTCGGGGATCTCCCGCGTCTTCGAGTGCTCCCACTGCGCGGCCCACCGCTTGAGTTGGCGTTGCGCATACGGTTTGTGGCTGGCGAGATCGGTCAGTCCGGTCGCGTCGAGGTCAACCGCGTGAATGTGCGCAAGCGTCTCCATCATCGACGTCCCGACGTTGCGGCGTGCGGGCAGGGGAAGAAGCTCCGCGTTCTCCCTCTTCTCCAGCGAGATGCCGTCGACGAAGTCCATGACGACGAGCGGCACCGGAGCCACCGCTTCGTCGGTGCACACGCCGTACACCTTGGGTACGGGCACGTCCGTCGGTGCGAGCGCCGACAGAATCCGCGCCTCACGGGCAACGTCGTGGGCCGACGCGAGCAGGTGCCCGACGGGAGGTCGGCGCAGCACGTAGCGCCGACCCGACCCGTCAGCGAGCAGATAGGTCAGATTCGACTGTCCGCCACCGATTCTCGTCGCCGTGACCTGGTCGTCGAGGCTGATGCCGTTGTCCGACAACCACGCCCGCAGGGCATCGGAGTCGACGTCGGGGATGCCGAGGTCTGTCACCGATGCACTCACCACCGCGCGGCCAGAGCCTGATCCGTCACGCCGGCAACGGTTTCCGGAACCGGACCGGTGCGGTACGGGCGCAGTTCACGACGCGCGATCGACCGCTTGTGCACCTCGTCGGGACCGTCGGCCAGTCGCAGAGTCCGGATGTGTGCGTAGGCCATGGCGAGGGGGAAGTCGTCGGTGACGCCCGCGCCGCCGTACACCTGGATCGCACGGTCGATGATCTTGAGCGCGACGTTGGGCGCGGCAACCTTGATCGCCGCGATCTCGGTGGCCGCAGCCTTGTTGCCGACGGTGTCCATCATGTCGGCGGCCTTCAGGGTGAGCAGACGCACCATCTCGATGTCGATGCGCGACTCCGCGATCCAGTCCTGGATGTTCGCGCGATCGGCCAGCGGCTCACCGTAGGTCACACGCGCAACGGCACGCTCACACATCAATTCCAGTGCGCGCTCTGCCATTCCGATGGTCCGCATGCAGTGGTGGATGCGTCCGGGCCCGAGGCGTGCCTGCGCGATGGCGAAGCCCTCGCCCTCACCCTTGAGAACGTCGGCTGTGGGCACGCGGACGTTGTCGAAGACCAGTTCGCCGTGGCTTTCACGATCGACGTATCCGAAGACGGGGAGGTTACGCACGATGGTGAGGCCCGGCGCGTCGGTGGGCACGACCATCATCGACTGCTGCTTGTGTGTCGGCGCTGTCGGATCGGTCTTGCCCATCACGATGAGCACCTTGCAGTCGGGACGAACCGCGTTGGACGCGAACCACTTACGACCGTTGAGCACGTACTCGTCGCCGTCGCGGACCATCGAGAGCTCGATATTGGTGGCGTCCGAACTCGCGACCGCGGGCTCCGTCATGGCGAAGGCCGACGAGATCTCCCCGTTGAGCAGCGGCTTGAGGTAGCGCTCCTTGTGCTCGTCGGTGCCGAAGAGCGTGAGCACCTCCATGTTGCCCGTGTCGGGTGCGTTGCAGTTGAACACCTCCGACGCCCAGACCACGCGACCCATGATCTCGGCGAGCGGCGCGTACTCGAGGTTGCTCAGCCCCGGGCCCCACTCCTTGTGCGGATGGAAGAGGTTCCACAGCCCCTCTGCCCTGGCCTTCTCCTTGAGCTGGTCGAGGATCTGCGGGTTGGCGTGCGGGTTGTCGAGCTCACGCATCTGCTGCTCGTACACGGCCTCGTTGGGATAGATGTACTGGTCCATGAAGTCGAGCAGGCGCTGGCGGTATTCCGCTGCGCGCGGCGACATCTCGTACAGACTCATGAAATTCTCCTTATGGTGTAAGGCTTTCGGAGGAACTGGGTTGTCACGCGTTGGTGAGTTGCTCGCGGAGCGTGTTCTGGTACCGACGCATCCCGCGCAACCAGCGGTCGTAGTCGGCACCTTTGTTGCGGTACATGTCGAGTACTTCGGGGTGCGGCAGGATCAGGAAGTGCTCGCCGGCGATGGCAGCGAGCACGACCTCGGCCACCTCGGACGGCGTGAGCACCCGGCCGGCGGTCTCGACTGCGGCCTGCATCAGCATCTCGTCGCCGTTGTCCGGCGACGTGGGCGGACGGAGCAGTGCGGTGTCGACACCCATCGGGCACAGACAGCTCACCTTGACGCCGTCATCGCCGTAGGTGACGTTGAGCCATTCGGAGAAGGCGACGGCGGCGTGTTTAGTGGTGGAGTAGATCGGCGACCCGAGCTGGGTCAGCAGACCCGCCGCCGACGCCGTGGAGATGAAGTAGCCGTTGCCGCGTTCAACCCATTCGGGAACGAGGCGACGAGCCGCACGAACGTGCGCGAGCACGTTGACGTTGAGCGCCAGATCCCAGTCGGCGTCCGACGCCGCCAGTCCCGGTCGGCCTCCGATTCCCGCGTTCGCGACGTAGATGTCCACAGCACCGAACCGGCTCTCCGCGAGCGCGACGGTTGCATCGATGTGCGTCGACGAGCCCGCATCCCCTGCCAGCGTCGCCACGTTCTCGCCACTCGGATCAATCTCGGCGGCGGCACGCTTGAGCGCCTCGTCGTCGAGGTCGGTGGCAACGACTCGAGCCCCACCCGCGACGAGCGCACGCGCGATGGCCGACCCGATTCCGCCCGCCGCGCCTGTGACGATGGCAACATTTCCGTCGATGTTCATAGACGAAACCGTACTTGAACCCAATTTCAGGTTCAAGTACGGTTTCGATCTTTTTCCGATCTGCTCGACCCGGTCAGCCCAGCATCTTCGCCATCGAACTCGAGTCCTCACCGCTACGGCGAAGGATCAGGGCGGAGATGGCAAGTACCGCCAGCGTGAGTGCCAACATCAGCGTCGACATCGCAGCGACCTCCGGCCGTAGCGCGACACGCACGTTGGAGAACACGTACACCGGCCACGGCGTGTACCCCGGCTGCTGCACGAAGGTCGAGATCACCACGTCGTCGAGGCTGAAGGTGAACGCCAGGAGCATGCCCGCGATGATGCCCGGCATGGCGGCGGGCAGGATCACGTGACGCAGTCGAGCCAGCGGCGACGCATACAAGTCTGCGGCGGCTTCCTCGAGCGCTGGATCCAGCGACGCGACTCGCGCCCGGACTATGAACGTCACCACAACCATCGACACCACGGCATGTGAGATCACGAGCCGGAACAGCCCGTTGTTGAACGGGCTCAGACCACCGTCGACGCCGAGGGTGACGTACCACGGAAGGAAGGCGACGGCGTCGGCGATGTCGGGGGTGACGAGCGTGACGGTGAGCAATCCCAGCAGGCCGATCGACCACCATCGCGGTCGACGGGAGATGCCGATTCCGATACCGGCGAATCCGCCGAGCACCGTTGCCAGCAATGCGGAGAGCACGCCGACCTCCAGCGACACCTGCACCGAACGCACGATGGTGTCGTTGGTGAGGGCGTCGGAGTACGCGGTGAAGCCGAATGAGTCGAACTGTTGCAGCAGCCGACCGGTGTTGAACGAATACACCACGATCACCGTGATCGGCAGGAACAAGAACAGGAAGACGATGACCGCCCACGCCTTGATCGCGAAGGTGTACCAATCGCGTTGTGTTCGAAGCGGCTTCATCGTCAACGGGGCCAGCGGACCCGACTTCTCACCCGTCGCATCCACCGCTGGAACGTTGAAGACGCGCCTGTTGAGCACGGTGATGACGGCTCGCACGACAAGGCCCGCGAGCACGACGCAGATGAGCACCACGAGCATCAGCGAGACCGTCATGGCCGAACCCAGGGCCCAGTTCTGCGCGGTCTCGAACTGTGCGGCGATCATCTGGCCTGCCATGGTGCCCTTGGCGCCACCGAGCACCGACGGCGTCACGTAGTCGCCCATCAGCGGGATGAACACCAGGAGTACGCCCGACGCGATGCCGGGTGCCGCGAGCGGCAGCGTGATCCGGAAGAACGTGGTCCACCGGTTGGCTCCGAGATCGCGACTGGCCTCCCGCAGCGAGAGTCCTGCCCGGTCCATCGCGACGTAAAGCGGGAAGATCATCAGCGGCAGGTAGTTGTAGACGACGCCGATCTGGACCGCGGCACGTGTGTAGAGGATGCCGAGCTCGCCCAATCCCGCGCTCTGCATCGCGCTGGACAACCATCCCGTCGGTGCAAGGGTGATCTGCCAGCCGATCGTCCGAACGAGGAAGTTGGTGAAGAACGGCACGATGATCAACGCGAGGTACAACGGTCGACGTCGCGGATTGCTCTTCACCGCAAGCCAATACGCGAATGGGACGCCGATCAGCAGAGTGAGCAACACGCCGACGACTGCGATCTGCAACGTATTGGTGAAGGTCGAGCGATAGTCCGCACCGAACGCCTCGCCGTAGTTGTCGAGAGACAACCGGTCGGTCGCGTACGTGGTGAACTGGTCGGGCTTGTAACCGAAGCTGTACCAGATGACAAGCGCGAGAGGAATGACGAAGAAGAAGACGAGGTACGCCCATGCGGGAAAGGTCAGCCCGCCGGCCCCGAAGAGTCGTTGTCGCAGTGGCGGTCTGGGGGTGTCGGCAGCGGGTTCGGGTTGTTCGTGCCCGGTCTGTGAAGGCGTCAGGATGTCTGTGGTCATCGGGCGCTCCTCGCCTGCATCTGATTGAGGATCTCGGTGCGTTCCTGGGTGGCGGAGTCGACTGTCGCGACGACCAGCCGGTTGACGATCTCGTCCGAGGGGAACAGCAGTTCCGGGAAGGGCAGGTCTGCGGCCTTACCCTTCTCCGACATGCCCTTCACGCCTGTCTGATAACCGATGTACTGGAGTTCGCGGAACGACACCTCCGGGTCGAGCATGTGGTTGATGAACGCGTACGCGGCGCCCGGATGCTGGGTGCCCCGCACGATCGCGAAGTTGTCGGTGAACAGATTCGCGGTCGGCAGCGGATAGACGAATCCCCATTTGTCCGGGTCGCTTTCGTTCATCAGGGTCAGCCGGGCGTCACCATTCCATGCCTGCAGCAGACTGTACGAACCGCCGGAGACGATGGAGGTGATCGACGAGTTGTAGCCCTGGATGGTCGGGGCGAGTTGGTTGACCAAGATGTTGCGCGCGGCCGACAGGCTCTTGGCATCGGTGGTGTTCGGGTCGATATTCATCGCGCCCATCGCGATCGAGACGACTTCCCACGGATCTTCGACCACGCTGACCTTGCCCTTGGCAGGCCCCCGAGCGAGACTGATGAAGTCGGCCCACGACGTCGGTGTCTTGTCGGTCAGCGACTTCTGATACATGAATCCCGTTGTGCCCCAGTTCTTACACGCGGCGTGCCGCGACTGTGGGTTCCACGACGGGTTGAAGAACCGCTCTTCTAGGTTCGCGAGATTGGGGATGCGCGAGTGGTCAAGTTCGTCGAGAAGTCCGTGCGCGACCATCTGCGGGATGTAGACCCCGGTCGGCACGATGACGTCGTAACCCGAGGTTCCGCGTGCCGCAGCAAGTTTCGCGATCATCTCTTCGTTGGAGCCGAAGGCGTCGACCTGCAGGCGCACCCCGAACTTGTCGCGGTAGGCGTCGAGATCGGCCGGGTCCTCGTAGTCGCCCCAACTGTAGTAATTGAGCTGACCCTCAATGTCATTCGAGAGAGGTTTCGACGGCGCGATGGTCTTGTCGCCACCACACGCCGTCACCGCGAGACCTGCTACCGTGACGCCGATTCCGGCGAGAAAGCTGCGACGGGTGATGCGCGAGACCGCGGCCCTGGGAACGAGCGCGCGCACCGTCGTCGACTCGGTGTCCATGTCGTGCTGTGGTCTCATTTCGTGAACACCCGCGTATCCGCCTGCGAGAACGTGCATGTCACGCGCTGGCCCTCGTGGAGATCGGGGAAGTTGCGTGTTGCGCCACGCACCAGCACCTCGGTATCCGCGTCGGTGGTGACGACGACCTGGGTGAGGTCGCCGAGGAACGAGACGCCTGCCGCCGTCCCCGAGACGACGTTGTCGGCGGCGTCGATGTCGGCCTGTCCCTCGGCGAACCAGATCGCCTCCGGACGGATCGCGACGACGAGATCGCCGCTGAGACCGTCGATATCGTCCGCGACGGCGAAGGGGCCGTCGGTGGTGGGCAGTCGTCCGTCTTTCAGCGTGCCGGTGACGTCGAAGAACGTCTGCTTGCCGACGAAATCGGCGACGAATCGGTTGACCGGCTTGGCGTAGATGTCTTTGCCGTCACCGACCTGGGCAACGCGCCCCTCGCTCATGACGACGATGCGATCGCTCATCGACAGCGCCTCCTCCTGGTCGTGCGTCACGAACACGAAGGTGGTGCCCAGATCCTTTTGCAGCAGTTTCAGTTCGATCTGCATCTCCTCGCGAAGCTTGCGGTCGAGTGCACTCATCGGCTCGTCGAGGAGCAGGACGTCCGGCCGGTTGGCCAGCGCCCGCGCGAGCGCGACACGCTGCTGCTGTCCACCCGACAACATGGCGGGCTTGCGGTCGGCGAACCGCGTCATCTGCACCAGCTCGAGGGCTTCGGCCACGCGCTGCCCGATCTCCTTCTTCGCTACTTTGCGTTGCCGCAGACCGAATCCGACGTTCTGCGCGACGGACATGTGGGGGAACAACGCGTAGGACTGGAACACCGTATTCACGGGTCGACGCTCCGGCGGAACGTCGATGATCGACGCGCCGTCGAGCGTGATCTCGCCCTTCGTCGGCCTCTCGAAGCCTGCGAGCATGCGCAGCAACGTGGTCTTGCCGCAGCCGGAGGGGCCGAGCAGCGAGACGAATTCGCCTGCGGCTACGTCGAGATCGATGTCGGTCACCGCGACGTGACCGTTGTCGTACACCTTCGTCACGCCGTGCATCGAGATGGCGCCGCGCTGCGCGGTGCTCACCTCCGTCGGCTTGGTGGCTTCGACTGCGGTCATGGTTTGGTCCTCTCGTAAACGATCTCACCGTCGGCGACGGTCAGGTCGGATCTGGTATTCCAAAGCGAATCTGGTTGCTCTGCAAAGGGATTACGGTCGGCGATGACCAGGTCTGCGCGCGCTCCCGGCCGGATGACCCCGACCTGGCCACGCCTGTTCAGGTGCGCCGACCCGCTGGTGTACGCGGCAAGGGCTGTCGTGAGGTCGAGCGCCTGTGCGGGAAGAAGCGGTTCGACGCTCTCGCCGGGTGGAATGCGGTTGACCGCAACCGACATCGCAGCCCAGGGGTCGGGAGTGCTCACGGCCCAGTCACTGCCCATGGCCAGCGATGCTCCCGACCGCGCGAGCGACCCGAACGGGTAGTGCCACTGGTAACGCTCGTCGCCGATCGCCGAGCGCACGAGCGTGACCATGGAGTCGTCGTTGCACGCCCAGAGCGCCTGCATGTTGACGGTCACGCCCAGTTGGACGAAGCGGCCGAGGTCTGCGGGGCGAACCAACTGCAGATGGGCGATGTGGTGTCGACCCGCCGTGAGGCCGTTCGCGACTCGTGCGGCCTCGACCGCGTCGAGCGCCGCGGTGACGGCGGCGTCGCCGATCGCATGAAAGTGGATGTCGAGTCCCGCGGCGTCGCATGCGATGACCGCCTCGGTCAGCACCTTCTGGTCGAAGTAGGCCAGCCCGGTGTCGGCGGGTGCGCACGCACAGTCGCGACAGTACGGTTCCGACATCGCGGCGGTGCGGTTCTCCACGACGCCGTCGACCATGATCTTCACCGAGTGCATGCTCCAGCGGCGACCGGCCGTGCTCGCTCGACGTGCGGCGAAACCAGCGACGACGTCGTCGATGGCCCAGCGGTCGAGGTCTCGCGGTAGCCACGACGCACCGACGACGTCCGCGGTGAGGTCACCGGAGTCCTCCGCAGCGGTGTAGACCGTGTCGAGGTCGGCCATGCCGGGGTACTCGCCGACGATGGCCTCCTGCCACCCCGTCACGCCGAGCGAATGGAGGTACTCCTGGGCGGTGAGCAGGCCGGCGTACTGCTCGTCGACGTCGGGCTGCGGCACGAACCGGGAGACGAGGTCCATTGCCCCCTCGTGCAACGTCCCGGTAGGTGATCCGTCTGCCGCGCGCTCGATGCGCCCATCCGACGGGTCGGGCGTCGTGGCATCGATCCCTGCCAGTTCGAGGGCTCGCGAGTTGACCCAGGCGTCGTGGTGATCGCGGTTGAGCAGGAACGCCGGACGGTCGTCGACGACGGCGTCGAGTGCGCTCGCGGTGGGGCAGCCTCGATCGAAGTGGCTCATCGTCCAGCCCGAGCCGACGATCCACTCCCGGTCGGTGGCGAGCGCGTATGCGGCGATCGCGTCGAGCGTCTGCGCGGCATCGTCGGCGTCGGTCAGGTCACACGCGTTGCGATCCACGCCCGCTGACAGCGCATGGATGTGCGCGTCGGTGAATCCCGGGTGCAGGAGCCGTCCGGCCAGGTCGACGCGCTCGGCCGACGGAATCTGCGCCACGACGCGATCGACGGTGCCGACCGCGACCACTCGCCCGGACCGTACGCCGACCGCCATGTCGTCGTGAAGGCGATGCCCGTCGAAGACCGGACCCGAGTGGAAAACGGTATCCGGAAGCGGTACTGCCACGAGCGTTGCGATCCTTCCGTGCCGGCAGCCTGGGTCGACGGCCTCGCGACCGCCGACTGCGACAAGCTCCCCCAAGCGGTAGCTGGACTACCGAAATCCGATGTACTTGCGGAGAATCGTCACTGATTCCGCAGGTTTTCTCCATCTGAACGGACGCTTCTTAATCTGCTCGCAACATTCGGTGGCTTACGGTCTGTGGCATGCGCAATGGAGAAGTCTCATTCTGGTATTCGACAATCGATCCCGTGCGGCGTCGTTCGCCCCTTGGTGGAGACCTCGATGTCGACATCGCCATCGTCGGCGGCGGACTCACCGGTCTGTGGTCGGCGTACTACCTCCGTGAGGCGCTTCCGGACGCCCGCATCGTGGTGCTCGAGAAGGAGTTCTGCGGCTTCGGCGCCTCCGGGCGCAATGGCGGCTGGTTGTCGGCAGAGGTGCCGGGTAACCGGTCGCACTATGCCGACATCGCCACGTCACGCGGCCGTGACGGCCTCGAAGCGAATCGTCGACTCACCGCCACCATGCGCTCAGGCGTCGACGAGGTACTCGCTCGCCTCGCCGCCGAAGACATCGACTGCGACGCGGTGAAGTCGGGCGTGCTCCACATCGCGCGCTGTCCGGCGCAGGAATCGCGACTGCGTGAGGAGCTCGACGCCGAACATCATTTCGGTGCGAGCGACTGGGAGTACCTCGACGCCGACGCCGTCGCGGATCGACTCTCGATTCGCGGCGCGCAAGCGGCGATGTTCTCGCCGCAGTGCGCACGGGTGAATCCGATGAAACTCACCCGTGGCGTGGCCGACGCCGTCGAGCGCCGCGGGGTGACGATTCACGAGGACACCGCCGTCGTCGAGATCAGCCCGCGATCGGTCCGCACCGACCGCGGGACCGTTCGTGCCGAAACCATCCTGGTCTGCCTCGAAGGCTTCACCGCGACCATGCCCGGGCGACACCGCACACTGCTCCCCCTCAACTCGTCGATGATCGTGACCGAGGTGCTCCCGGAGGGGATGTGGGACGAGATCGGTTGGGAGGGAGCAGAACTGCTCGGCGAGACCGCACACGCCTACACCTATTCGCAACGCACCGCCGACGGTCGGATCGCGCTCGGCGGACGCGGCGTGCCCTACCGGTACGGCTCCGGGATCGACCATAACGGCGAAACCCAGGAGCGCACCGCGCAATCACTTGTCGACGCCTTGCACGAGCTCTTCCCCGCGACCGTCGACGTCGAGATCGCGCACGCGTGGTGCGGCGTGCTCGGGGTGAGCCGCGACTGGTCGGCCTCGATCGACTTCGACCCGACGACGGGGATCGGTTCGGCATCCGGCTACGTCGGATCCGGACTCACGACGACGAACGTCGCCGCCCGCACGCTGCGCGACCTGGTCGTCGGAGAGCGGACAGAACTCACCGCGCTACCGTGGGTCGCGCACCACGCGAAGAAGTGGGAGCCCGAACCGCTGCGCTGGCTGGGCGTCGCGTCGATGTACGGCGCCTACCGCGCCGCGGACCGTCGAGAGCTGGCCTCGACGTCGCCGAAGTCGAATGTCATTGCCCGCGTGGCCGATCGGATCTCCGGCCGGGCGTAGGTGGTCGAGCCTTCCCCGCTGGTCGAGCCCTACCCGCTGGTCGAGCTTGTCGAGACCACTTGGCCGCTAGTCGAGCCTGTCCCGCTGGTCGAGCTTTCCCCGCTGGTCGAGCTTGTCGAGACCACCACGCCGCTGGTCGAGCTTGTCGAGACCACCTCGCACCGCTCGAATCCCGGACGCGGGCAAGTGGTCTCGACACGCCGCTCGTCCCTCGCGGCTGCTCGACCAGCGGATGCCCCGCTGGTCGAGCTTGCCCGCTGGTCGAGCTTGTCGAGACCACCTCGCGGATCAGTACGTAGCGCCCGGGGCGAACTCCTCGAGCATGTCGGTGACGAGAGCGGCGATCGGCGAGCGCTCGCTGCGCGTCAGGGTCACGTGTGCGAACAGCGGATGCCCCTTCAGCTTCTCGATGACCGCGGCCACACCGTCGTGGCGTCCGACGCGCAGGTTGTCGCGCTGCGCGACGTCGTGGGTGAGCACCACCCGCGAACCCGTACCCAGTCGGGACAGCACCGTCAGCAGTACGTTGCGCTCCAAGGACTGCGCCTCGTCGACGATCACGAACGAATCGTGCAGCGACCGACCGCGAATGTGCGTGAGCGGCAACACTTCCAGCATTCCGCGGCTGAGCACCTCTTCGATCACCTCCGGCGAAGCGAGTCCTTCGAGCGTGTCGAACACCGCCTGCGCCCACGGCCCCATCTTCTCGGCCTCGCCGCCGGGCAGGTAACCGAGCTGCTGGCCGCCGACCGCGTACAGCGGGCGGAACACGACGACCTTGCGCTGCGTCCGACGTTCGAGCACGGCTTCGAGGCCGGCGCACAGCGCGAGCGCCGACTTTCCGGTGCCCGCCTTGCCGCCGAGGGACACGATGCCGACGCTGTCGTCGAGGAGCAGGTCGAGGGCGACCCGCTGCTCAGCCGAACGCCCGTGCAGCCCGAATGCCTCACGGTCGCCCCGGACCAGCTGGACCTGCTTGGCCTCGTTGACCCGGCCCAGTGCACTCGACGAGCCGTGGCCCAACAGCCGAACTCCCGTGTGGCACGGCAGTTCTCGTGCAGCGTCTAGGTCGACGACCCCGTCGGAGAACAGCGTGTCTATGACGAGCTGGTCGACGTTGAGCTCCGCCATGCCCGACCATCCGGAGACCACGACGTCCTGTGCGTGGTACTCGTCGGCGTCGAGTCCGACGGCGCCCGCCTTGACGCGCAGCGGCGTGTCCTTGGACACGAGCGTGACGTCTTTGCCCTCGGCGCGCAGGTTGAGCGCGCACGCGAGGATGCGGGAGTCGTTGCTGTCGGTGCGGAATCCGGCGGGCAACACCGCCGGATCGGTGTGGTTGAGCTCGACCTGCAGGGTGCCGCCCTCGTCGCCGATCGGCAGCGGGACGTCGAGTCGACCGTGCTCGAGTCGCAGGTCGTCGAGCAATCTCAATGCCTCACGTGCAAACCATCCAAGCTCGTGGTGGTGACGTTTGCCCTCGAGTTCGCTGATGACGACCAACGGCAAGATGACGTGGTGTTCAGCGAATCGTGTGACTGCCCAGGGATCTGAGAGCAGCACGGAGGTGTCGAGGACGTAGGTGCGTGTGGTCACGTGGGCTCCTACGTTTGTGCGGCACCCGCACAAACCAGTTCTTCGATGACCGGCTGGTTCTTGTCCTTTTCTCGGCGTCAGCCGAGATGGACGAGGACCGGGGCCGGCCCCCTCGTGCTGCTGGTGCAACCCACGATGTGAACCTCCCGGACGAACCGCTTCCCCGCGGCCCGTCACTGGTCAACGTACGCGGATGGCGCCGTTCCGGCGCGCCGTAACCGGGTGTGTCTACGTGAAATATGCGTAAACGGACGTATCGTCGAACCACGACGCGCAGAAGCGATGCCGTGGTGACGATACGCCCGTCAGCAGGGAAAATGCGTCGGTCAGCGACCGGCGCGAGCGAGGATTCTGGCCTTGGCCGCGGCGGCCGCGTCGTTCAGACCGTCGACACTTTCGAGCTTCAACTGATCGACGATCGACGCCGCGATCGCGTCGATCGTGCTCTCGTCCTGGTAGTCGGCGATCAAGGCGCGCTGCTCGTCGAAGTCGACGACGTCGAATCCGATCGGCTCGTCGAGTCCGCGTGCGAGCGCCTTGTCGAGCGCGATCACGGCCGTGTCCTGGTCGGCGACGAGTCCCGCGCCGAGCAGGTTGACGAAGGTGCGCGACGACACCTCGTCGTCGCCTGCGACCTTGTGCAGGATCTGCCCGAGGATGTCGTCGGTGACCGACGCCTGCATCTTGCCGATGAACTTCACGCTCTGCGCCTCGTGCACCGCCATGAGTGCCAGGACGTCGAGTGGCTTGAGTTCGTCGACCTGCGCCTCGTTCTGCCGGTAACCGGCGGTGACGTGGACTCGACGACGCTCCTCGGCGTCGACCGGATCGATCGCGCGCCGGACCACCAGGTAGTCGCGCAGGACCACCGCGTGGCGGTTGTCCTCAGCCGTCCACACGCCGACGAGCTGACGCCAGTCGGAGAACGCCGGGAAGTACTTGGCGAGGATGCGGTGGTACGACGGCAGGTTGTCCTTGGTGAGGAGCAACGCCAGCAGCGCTGCCGCGGTCTCGTCGGACAGCGTCTGCTGCGACGGGTCCCAGTCGTCTCCGCCCATGAAGGCGAAATTGCGACCGTCATCCCACGGCACGTACTCGTGCGGATTCCACGCAGCAGAAGCGAGCTGGTGATCTTCGGCCACCTCGGGGAGGGCCTTCTCCAGCGCGATGATCAGTTCGTCTTCGCTCAGTACGTTCACCGCGCCAAGGATACGGATGCGTAGGTGGCGATTTCAAACCGCCCCGACCATCTCGATGCTGGCCAGATGTCCAGGTCAGACCCGGCTCATCAGTCCCCACTGCTCGAGGCCGTCGTACAGCGGGAAGTCGAGTGCGAGGCGCGAGACCCGGCCACGCAGCGCAGACACATCAGCGTCGGGCCCTGCTGCGAGCGCGGTGGCGATGATGTCGGCGACCTCGCTGAACTGCTCGTCGCCGAAGCCGCGGGTCGCGAGTGCGGGGGTACCGATCCGCAGACCGGAGGTGACCATCGGCGGACGCGGATCGAACGGCACCGCATTGCGGTTGACCGTGATGCCCACCTCGTGGAGGAGGTCTTCTGCCTGCTGACCGTCGAGCGTGCTGTTGCGCAGATCGACGAGGACCAGGTGGACGTCGGTGCCGCCGGTGAGCACCGAGACGCCCGACTTCTCGACGTCGGAGCCGGTCAGCCGCTCGGCGAGGATCTTGGCGCCCGAGAGCGTCCGACGCTGCCGATCGGCGAACTCTTCGGTGCCCGCGATCTTGAGTGCGACGGCCTTGCCCGCGATGGCGTGCATGAGCGGTCCGCCCTGCTGCCCGGGGAACACCGCCGAGTTGAGCTTCTTTGCCCACTCCTGCTTGGCCAGGATGATGCCCGAGCGCGGTCCGCCGAGGGTCTTGTGCACCGTCGACGAGACGACGTCCGACGCAGGCACCGGATTGGGGTGCAGGCCGGCCGCGACGAGTCCGGCGAAGTGAGCCATGTCGGTCCACAGATATGCGCCGACCTCGTCGGCGATCGACCGGAAGGCGTCGAAGTCCAGGGTTCGCGGGTATGCCGACCATCCGGCCACGATCACCTTGGGCTGCACGTCGAGGGCGATCTTGCGCACCTCGTCCATGTCGATGCGGAAGTCTTCTTTGCTGACGCCGTAGAAGTGGTTCTCGTAGAGCTTGCCCGAGAAGTTCAGACGCATGCCGTGGGTGAGGTGGCCGCCGTGCGCGAGGTCGAGGCCCAGGAGCCGCTCCCCCGGGTTCATCAGCGCCATGAGGACGGCGGCGTTGGCCTGTGCACCCGAATGCGGCTGAACGTTCGCGAAGTCGGCTCCGAAGAGTTCCTTCGCGCGGTTGCGTGCGATGTCCTCGACGACGTCGACGTATTCGCAGCCACCGTAGTAGCGGCGACCCGGATATCCCTCGGCGTACTTGTTGGTCAGGACGCTGCCCTGTGCCTGCAGCACGGCGCGCGGAACGAAGTTTTCCGAGGCGATCATCTCGAGTGTGTCGCGCTGGCGGCTCAGTTCGCCGTTCATCGCGGCCGCCACGTCGGGATCGACCTCTGCCAGGGACATCGAGTTCAGGCTCGCGGTGTTCGCGGAGATGGGATTCTCGCTCATGGCGACCAGTCTATTGGCCCAGTTCGGCACGCAGCAGAGCTGGGGTCAGGGGTTCGTCGAGAAGGCGTCCGAATCGCGCGAGACGCGCATCCTGCGGCACCTGCTCGAGCCAGTCCCCCAGGAGCCGATACCCCTCGACATAGGTGGAGATGTACGCGCGCCACAGCGGCGAGGTCAGGAACCGCAGCATCTGTCGCGCCCGCTCCGACGGCGCGAGCAGCCACCGTTGCAGAAAGCCGGCGACGACGTCGGCGTCGAGGTGCGCATCGTGCAGCATGAGCGCGGCGTCCTGGCGCACGGTCAGCAGACCCGACGACGCCGCGCCGACCCGCGCAGCGCGCTCACCGTCGAATCGCAGTCCGAGGTCGGCGTAGATCTCCTGCGCCCACAGTCCCCAGTTGTCGCCGATGGCCGCGTGCAGTGCGTGGTCGGCAAGCCCCTCGGCCATCAGGCACTGCGGCGTGTTGACCAGGAAGATGGTCTGCTCGGTCTGCCCACCGCCGACGAGGATCTCTTCCTTTCTGCAGTGCTCAGTGTGGTGGCCGGGATACGCCTCGTGCGCGATGAGGTGTGGCAGTGACGACATGTATTGCGTGAGATCGGCATTGATCGCCACCCGCGACCGATAGTTGCCGAGGTAGTAGTTGAAGCCCGACCACGGCTTGTCGGTCACGACCTCGAATTCGACGATCTCGTTGTCCGCCAACGGGAAAACGTCGCGGACCCGCTCGCGCAATGCACCACTGAAGGCACGGACGCATTCGTCGACGCGCTCGGGCGGGATCTCGTCGGCGCGACGATACGTCGCATAGGCGTCGCTGAGCGCGGGCCCGGTAGCGTCGGGCACTCCGAGCGCAGAAGCCAACTCGCCGTGCGCCTTTCGATAGTCGTCGGTGTCGGCGGGCGCGATGTCGACGTCGAAGTAGGCACGCACCTCGTCGACGAATCCGATGGACTCGCCGGCGAATTTGCGTGCAGAACATTCCAGTGCGCGCAGGTGCGCGTCGACGAACGCTGCCCGATCGGGGCTGAGACCGGCGGGGAGTTCGGATCGCAGACCGCGCGCACGGTCGGCCAGCACGGCGGGTTCGGGCGCCGGCCCGCCCGCTACCTCGGCGCGCAGTGCCGGGTCGCCGGTGTACGCGTCGACGAACCCCTCTTCGAGGCGGTCGAAGGCGAGGCCGAGCCGCAAATAGTCGGTGACCAGATCCGTATCCGGGGTTGCCGAACCGCTGTACGCCGTTGCCATGGTGGAAGGCTACCGACAGGGGCGTCGACGCGTCCTTCTAAGCTGTAGGCCATGACGACGAGGTGCGACTCGCGATCGCCCATGGGACGAGCCCGCTGATGGCGCGCGACACCACCGGCCGCGATCCCAGTCTTTATCTGGAACTCGATCGCAAGCAATGGCGTGACCTGCGTGAATCCATGCCGATGGTGCTCAACGAGAACGAGCTCGACCAGCTTGTGGGTATGGGCGAGAACGTCGACCTCCAAGAAGTCGCCGAGGTTTATCTCCCGCTGTCGCGACTCATCCACCTGCAGGTCGCGGCCAGGCAGCGGTTGTTCGCGGCGACGTCGACCTTCCTCGGCGACCGGCAGACCACCAAGCAGGTTCCGTTCGTGATCGGGATCGCGGGCAGCGTCGCAGTCGGAAAGTCGACGACCGCCCGCATCATGGCAGCTCTGCTTGCCCGCTGGGAGTCGCATCCGAAGGTCGACCTCGTCACCACCGACGGCTTCCTCCTGCCCACACGTGAACTCGAACGTCGAGGCATCATGCACCGCAAGGGATTTCCCGAATCCTACGACCGCAGAGGCCTGCTCCGGTTCGTCACCGAGGTCAAGTCGGGTGCGCGCGAGGTGACCGCGCCGGTCTACTCGCACCTCACCTACGACATCGTCCCCGACGTGATGCACTACGTGCACCAGCCCGACATCCTCATTCTCGAAGGCCTGAACGTGCTGCAAACAGGTCCGACGCTGATGGTGTCGGACCTGTTCGATTTCTCCATCTACGTCGACGCCAAGACCGCCGACATCGAGAACTGGTACATCTCGCGATTCCTGCAGATGCGGTCGACGTCGTTCGCCGACCCCAACTCGCACTTCCACCACTACTCGTCACTGACCGACGACCAGGCGCGCGCCGCCGCCCGCGACATCTGGACGTCGATCAACCTGCCCAATCTGCGGGAGAACATCCTCCCCACCCGCCCGCGCGCAACCCTGGTGCTGCGCAAGGATTCCGACCACTCGATCAACCGGGTCCGGCTGCGCAAGTTGTGAGTTCGCGGTTGCGCAAGTTGTAAGTGCTCACGCGAAGATGTGTGTCGAATCGAAGGATGTGGGTGCTGCAGCACCCACTTCCTTACGTTCGACACACATTCAGCCTCGGGCGGCGGCGCTATTTCCGCTCGTCGGCCTCGTACGGGTACTTCGACGTGATGGCGACGCGGTTCCACGCGTTGATCATCACGATCGACGCGACGACCTGGCCGAGCTCCACCTCGTCGAACACCGCCCGTGCACGCTCGAACGCGTCGTCGGGAACTCCCTCTTCGCCGATTCTGGTCACGTATTCGGTCAGTTCGAGGGCCGATCGCTGCCGCTCGTCGAAATGGTTGAAGGCCTCGTGCCAGACCGGGATCAGACCGATGACCATGGGGTCGATTCCCATCGCGAGCGCATCGGCGATATGCATGCGCAGGCAGTAGGCACACCCGTTGAGCTGTGATGCGCGGATCTTGATGAGCTCGATCAGCTCGGGCTCGAGACCCTCCGACGACGCAAGCTGCAATGCGATGAGCGCCTTGTAGACGTTCGGATTCTGCTCGAGCATCGAGAGCCTGCGCGTGGTGGCGGTTTCTTGTGCTGTGGTGGTCATCAGTTGACCCTTTCTGTAGTGGGTGGAGTTGTTTCGAGCCACTCGTCGAACGTGGTCGAGGTCTTGTCGAATGCCCCGCGCGGCATGAGTCCGCCGTCGCGAAATGCTTTCCCGCCGAACGGGACTGCCACAACCCATCGTGGTGATCCGTCGCGCCGAGCAACCGCGCGCGCAAGATCGACGAGATCGTGCTGCCCGGGTCCTGCGATCTGCCGGTCCGATGGGTCGTCGGACAGAACAGCGTCTGCGATCAGTCCTGCGGCGTCGACGGCGGCCAGTGGGCGGCACACCATGCGCGGAGCCATGGCGATCGGACCGAGTCGTGCGCGGGTGAGCATCTGACCGGCCAGTTCGTACCACTGGGCCGATCGGATGATCTGCAGATGCCCGGCGTCGACGTTGTCGGCGTAGGTCTGCTCCTGCGCAGCTTTCCCTTGGTAATAGCCGAATTTCGCATTCACCGCCGGATCTGCGGCATTGATGATCGACACGCACACGACTCGTTGCACACCCGCCGCTGCGGCGGCTTCGGCGATGGTGCGCGCGACTGTCGAGAAGAAGTCGACGGCTTTCGAACCGCGCGTCGTCATCACGTTGGTGCAGTCGATCACCGTGTCGGCACCCGCGCACGCCTCCCGCACGCCGGTTCCCGCATACGCGTCTACTCCCGACGACCGTTGCGCGCGAACCACTTTCTCGCCTCGCCGTTCGAGATCGTCGGAGAGAAGCGCACCGATCTCACCGCTCGCTCCGAACACCACCGTCGTCATCGGCTCCACTTCCTCTCGGATCGTCTGCTTCTCGGAACGCAACACCGTCAACGCTAGTGGCAGATTGATCCAGAAATGAGGTTCAATCGAGACATATTCTTGTGCGTCAATCCAGGAGGCGTGATGACAGGTGATCGATGGTCTGCGCTCGCCGAGCGACTCGGGACCGACCTCTATCTCGATCTGCAGCCCGATCCGAACGCACCCACTCGAGGCCGTAGCGCGCAACTACGCTCGCGGCTCGCCGACGAATTGCGCAGCGCCATCGCGGATGGTCGCCTCACACCCGGCATGCGCCTGCCTCCCTACCGATCGCTCGCGGCCGACCTCGGCCTCGCTCGCGGGACCGTCTCCTCGGTGTATTCCGAACTGATCGCAGAAGGTTGGCTGATCGCACGGCAGGGCGCGGGCACCACGGTCGCAGCGGGCACCACGGTCGCAACGGGTTTCGGGTCGCCGGGTTCTGCCGGCCTCCCACCCGCAACCGTCGTCTCCGCACCACGCGTCGCACATGACTTCTCCCTCGGCCAGCCCAACACGTCGCAGTTCCCGCGTACCGCATGGATCAGGTCGATGCGGCGGGCGATCTCGACAGCCGACGACTCCGCGTTCGGTCCGACGCCGCCCAACGGCAGTGAACGCCTACGTGTCGCGCTCGCCGGCTACCTCGCCCGCGCACGCGGCGTTCGTGCTCATCCCGACCAGATCGTGTTGACCACGTCGGTTCTGTCAGCGTTGAATCTTCTGGCACGCACTCTCTTTCGTGAATCCGTCGCGGCGGAGGCGTACGGCCTACCCTTCTTTCGAGACCCGTTCACCCGGCGCGGTGCACTCGTGTCACCGATTCCGGTCGATCACGACGGCGCTGACGTGACAGCGCTGGCCGACCTTGCCGTCACACCCCAGGCCGTCCTGCTCACCCCAAGCCACCAGTCCCCGATCGGGGTGCCACTTGCTCCACAGCGTCGAGCGGCGGCCATCGAATGGGCAAGGGCGACAGACGCATTCCTGATCGAGGACGACTACGACGGCGAACTGCGCTACGACCGCGAGCCCGTAGGCGCGATGCAGGCACTCGCTCCCGATCACATCATCTACACGGGATCGGTCAGCAAGAGTTTGTCCCCATCGATACGCATCGGTTGGCTGGTCCTGCCGCCGGCGTTGGTCTCAACTGTGATGTGGGCCAAGGGAATGCGCGAAACGGATGCGAGCATCGTCGATCAGCTCGCATTGGCCGACATGATCGAAACCGGCTCGTACGACAAGCACATCCGAAGCAGTCGGCAGTTCTATCGACACCGCAGGCAGGCGCTGATCGAGCGACTGCACGCGCACAGGATCCCAACCATGGGTATTTCCGCCGGCCTGCACGCGGTGTTACCCGTTCCCGTCGACGTCGAGGCGTCGGTGCTCGCGGCAACCCACGAGCGGGGTTTCTCGCTCGGCGGGCTCGACGCCCTACGGCATCCGGACGCCCCGCGGCTTCACGACGCGCGTGGTGAGCCCACCGGAGGAATCCTCGTCGGCTTCGGCACGCCGCCGGTCTCGACATTCGACGCCGACGTCACGGCGCTCATCGATCTACTCGAAGATCATTTGCCGAATCGTCGACTGCGCGCGGAGTAGTCACGCAGCGCACGCAGGAAGTCGACGCGACGGAACTCGGGCCAGTAGGCGTCGGTGAACCAGATCTCCGAATAGGCGCTCTGCCACAGCAGGAACCCGGACAACCGCTGCTCCCCCGACGTCCTGATGACCAGATCGGGGTCGGGCTGTCCCTTGGTGTACAGGTTGCGGTCGATCGCTTCGACGGTGACGGCGTCGACGAGTTCGTCGACGGTCGCGCCGGCGTCGGCCTTCTCCACGAGCACCGCACGCACGGCGTCGGCGATCTCCTGTCGGCCCCCGTACCCGACGGCCACGTTGACGTTCATGCCAGACCTGTCGAGAGTCCGTTCGGCGGCGGCACGCAGACGCTGCGCCGCGGCCTCGGGGAGCTGATCGAGGGTTCCGACGATGCGCACCCGCCAGTGCCCGTCCGGGGTGGCGATCTCGTCGACGATGTCGGGCACGATCTCCATCAGCGCGTCGAGCTCGTCAGAGGCGCGCTGCAGATTCTCGGTGGAGAGCAGATAGATGGTGACCGTCTCGATGCCCAGCTCGGCGCACCACTCGAGCATCTCGGCGATGCGCTGTGCGCCCACCCGATGCCCGTGACTGACGTCTTCGAAGCCCGCCTCGCGAGCCCATCGTCGATTGCCGTCGCAGATGATCGCCACGTGCTGCGGCAATCGGTTCTCGTCCGTCAACTGGATCAGCCGCCGCTCGTACACGGAGAGCATCGGCCGACGCAGACGATCGGGTAGGAGTTTCATCGCGAACCAGATTAGACCTCACCTGTAAGGGCACACTGAATCAGGCCACGACATCCTCGGCGAGTTCTTCGGTCTCCTCGTCGGTGAGCTGGTCACGCTCGTGACGCCCGCCAGCGGCCGGACTCGCCTCTGCCGCACCTTGAGCAAGGTTCCGATGGTCGCGCAGGGCGACGATCCCGACCAGCGCAGCGCCGACGACCAGCCAGCCGATGATCTTGCCGATGTCACCCACACTGGACACCTCGGGGAAGTAGGCCAGGTTGCGCGACGCCTCGTTCAGGCCTGCGCCGATCCAGAAATCGTGCAGGACGGCGAAGAACTTCGGTTGCAGCGCAGGCGCGAACACGCCGCCGCTGGTCGTGAAGTTCAATCCGACGAAGATCGTGACCATCGCCAGCGTCGTGAATCGACCGATGAACGGGTGCAGTCCGATCGCGAACAGCATGGTCGCCAGCGCGTAGAGGATCGACAGCCCGAAGATCTGCCACTGCGCACCCGGCAGAGCGTCGAACACCCACACGGCAATCGCCGTGGTCACCGCGGCAGAGACCACCGAACACACCGCAGCAAACCCGAGACGCACGCGAATCCTGCGCCCGCCCGCGGCGACGGCGATCGCGATTCCGCATCCGTACGAGCCGACGGTGAGGGCCACCAGGAAGAAGAAGATGCTCTGCCCGGACGGATCGCGCTGCGGATCGGCCTGCACGACGTCGACGATCTTCAATGGTTGGTCCTTGGCGATCGTGATGCCGTTGAAGATCCGTTCGACCGTCACCGCTGTGGGATCCGACGCCGCCGTCGACACATAGAGGACAGGCGTGTCGGCCTTCGGTTCGAAGGCCGCCGCGATCTCTCGGTGCTCAATGGCCTCGCGCGCCTCATCGGCAGTGGCGACGGTCCGGATCGAAACGTGGTCGCCGAGTTGTTGCTGCAGAGTCTGTGCGGCCACCTGAGTCGAGGTACTGGCACCGACCACATCGATACGCAGATCGTGCGGATCGGGCTTATGGAATCCCCCGAGATAGGCGAGTGCCATGACGGCACCGATCACGAGCGGAACGGCGACATGCGACGCGATGGTCTTGATCGACAACGCATGGGTGGGAGCAGCGGACATCGATTACCTTCTGGGCTAGTCGAGAACATAGATCGTTCACCAGGAACGGTTGCAGAATGCAACTTGGATAGGTTGTAATATACAACTATGGCTTCACCCGAGCAACCCGATGCCGCCGAAGTCGTCGGGCAGGAATTGGTCACGCTGTCGCGGCGCCTGCGCAACGGCGCCCGCGACATCTACGCCGAGGGCGGCCTGACCTTTGTCGAGTTCTCCCTCCTCGCATTGATCTCGGACAACCCGGGCATCAACGCGGCGTCGCTGGCTCGGGCGGCCAACATCGACAAGTCGACGGCCAGCCGCCAGCTCGGCGAACTCCGTCGCCGTGGTCTGCTGCGCCGCACACAGGACGCGACGTCGTCGAGGTCGCAATCGTTGGAGGTGACCCAGGAGGCTCTCGACACCCTGGGCGAGATCCGACGACGCAGTGGCGACGCCATCGCGCGCAGGCTCGACGCGTGGACGCAGGACGATCTCGAACTGTTCGCAACGCTGTTGCGCCGCTACAACGACGCCGACGCGACATGACCCCGATAGCCGTGACGACCGCCCTGTTCGAGCCGACGGGCGCGGCACAGCGTGCCACCGACCTCGCCCGCGCGGGCGCAGCGGGGGTGTTCACCTTCGAGGGGCCACACGATGTGTTCACGCCGCTCGTCGTGGCGGCGTCGGTGCCGGAATTGACCCTGCTGACCAACGTCGCAATTGCCTTCCCGCGCAACCCGATTCACCTGGCGCATGCGGCCAACGATCTTCAGCTGCTCTCCGGCGGCAGATTTCGACTCGGCCTGGGAACGCAGATACGCCCGCAGATCGAGAAACGGTTCGGCGCTGACTTCGACGACCCGGTTGGCCGCATGGCCGACAAGGTCGGCGCCATCAACGCCATCTTCGATGTGTGGGAGACCGGGGCCCCGCTGCGCTACGAGGTGGCCTATCACCGTCACACCTTGATGACGCCCACCTTCAACCCCGGCCCCAACCCGTTCGGCCGGCCGCCGGTGTTCGTCGGCGCACTCGGGCCGTTGATGACCCGCGCCGCGGCAAAGCACGCCGACGGAGTGTTGGTGATGCCGTTTTCCACCGCCGACTTTCTGGCGTCGACAACCGTCACGAACATTCGACGCGGTCTCGCCGCACGCGATCACGGCCGCGGCTTCACCGTGATCCCCGAGGTGATCGTGTCGGTGGGCACCGACCACACCGCCGCTCGCCGACTCCTCGCCTTCTACGGCTCGACGCCCGCCTACCGGCCCGTCCTCGCCGCGCACGGCGCAGAGCATCTGCAGCCCGAACTCAATGCGTTGTCGAAGCAGGGGCGGTGGGCTGAGATGGCCGATCTCGTCGACGACGAGCTACTGCACACGATTGCCGCTGTCGGTAGTCCCGCAGACGTCGCCCAGCAGATCCGCGCCCGTGTCGGCGCGTTCGACGCGTTGCGCGATCTGGACGTCCGCGTCGACGAGGTGTGTATCTATCAGCCGACACCTATCGACGTCGACCAGCTCGCGGCGGTCATCTCCGCCCTCGGCTGACAGCATTCTCACACGAAGTTACGGTACCGTAGCTTACGTGAACTCAGCCCTGGTGACCGCTGTCGCCGACCGTCCTCGCCTCCGCGGCGTCATTCATCAGTGGTCGGCATACGTCGCAGTGGTCGCGGGCATCGCTCTGGTCATCGGCGCAGGCTGGCTGCGTGGACCGGGAGCGGCGGTCGCCTGTGCCGTCTACGCGGCAACCGTCGTGGGTCTGTTCGCCACCTCGGCGTCGTATCACCGGATCGCGTGGAAATCGCTGCGCGCACAGATACACATGAAACGTGCCGACCACTCGATGATCTTCGTGTTCATCGCGGGTACGTACACACCCTTCTGTGTGATGGGTCTGCCGAGTCCGATGCGCTGGTGGGTGCTCGGCATCGTCTGGGTCGGCGCGGTCGCCGGAGTCGCACTCAAGATCGCGTGGCCCGGCGCGCCCCGCTGGCTCGGGGTCACGCTCTACATACTGCTCGGGTGGGTCATCATCGCCGTCGCCCCGACTCTGGTCGCACACGTCGGTTGGCTCGTACTGATCCTGCTCGCAGTGGGCGGCGTCTTCTACAGCGTCGGCGGAGTGCTCTACGCACTGCGCTGGCCCAATCCCTGGCCGACGACGTTCGGCCACCACGAGGTGTTCCACGTCTGCACAGCCATCGCGGCGCTACTCCACTACATCGCGGTCTGGCTGGTCGTCGCAGCCTGAGCGCACCTCACCTCCGAGCCGTCGGCCTACTCAGAGCCCCTGCGATCGCAGGTACTCGGCAAGCGCCGTGATGGTCTGCGGATTGCGCGGACCCTCGACGAGCGCCGCATAGGGAAACGAGATGTACCGGCGCTCTCGCACTGCGGTCGTCTGCGCCATCAGCGGCTGCGACTCGAGCTGCCGGATCTTGGCCTCGACTGTGTTCTGCGGCCCTGCACCGTAATCGACAATGACGATGACCTGCGGATCGCGCTGCGCCGCGGCCTCCCACGATGCCGACGTCCAGGAGTCATCGATATCGCCGAAGATGTTGCGTCCGCCGGCTTCGGCGATGATCTGATCCGGTGCGGCGTTCCGACCCGAGGTGAACGGCGTCGGATCGGCGCTGTCGAAGAGGAAGACCCGCGCCGCCGCGGAGGCGGCAGGCGCCCCGGCACGCGCTGCCTCGACCTGCTTGCGATACTCGGCGGTCAGCGTCTCGGCCCGACCACTCACGCCGAAGATCTGCCCGAGATTCGACAGATCCGCGTACAACGCGTCGAGGGGTCGCACGACGCCGCGCTTGGTGGTCCCGGCCTGGCGACAGGCTTCGGTGAGCTGGTACGGCACGGCGCCGGTCGAACGCACCCAGTCGGGGGTGACGCCGGTCGATTCCTTGAACCCGTAGTTCCAGCCGGCGAAGACGAAGTCGGGCCGCGCGGCGGCGATGATCTCCCGCGAGAACGCCGTGCCCAATGATGGTGTCTTCTCGAAATCCGCTCGCCACGGCGATGATTCGATATCGCGCTCTTTGCCCTCGTACGTGGTGTAGCCGGCCATCCGGTCGCCCAACCCGAGCGCGAACATCAGCTCGGTGATCCCGGTGTCGTTGGTCACCGCACGATCGGGCACACCGCTCACCGACAGCGGCGCACCACAATTGGTGACCGTGACCTGTTCCCCTGCTGACTTGGGAGTCGACGACTCGACGTCGGCGCCGCAACCGGAGACCACTGTCATCGCGGCAAGCGCAGACACGACGAATGCGCGCGGTCTGCGAAGTGCTGTCCTGGTCATAGGTGCTGTCATGAGTGCTCTTCCTCGGAGATGGCTTGTGGGACTTGGTCGTCGAAGATGATCTGCGGAACGCCTGTGCGGGGATGGGTGACGACGTACGCACCAACGCCGTACCACTCGGCGATGTTCGCCGCGGTGAGTAGTTCGTCGGGTGGCCCGATGCACGCGATCGTCCCGTCGAGCACAACGGCGAGGGCGGTGCAGTACTGTGCGGCCATGTTGAGGTCGTGCAGCGCCGCGACGACGGTGACCCCGCGTCCGCGCGCCGCACCGAGGATGTCGAACTGATGGCGAATGTCGAGGTGATTGGTCGGCTCGTCGAGGATCAGCACGTTGGGCTCCTGCGCGAATGCGCGCGCAATGAGTACGCGTTGCGCCTCTCCGCCGGAGAGCGTGGTGAACACACGGTCGGCGAACATCTCGACGCCTGCTGTCGCCATGGCCGCCGCGCACACCTCACGATCGCGGGCACGGGCCGCCGCACCCAGTTCGCGGTGCGGTAGCCGTCCCGTCGCGACAACCTCTGCCGCGGTGAAATCGAAGTCGAGCGAGGCTGATTGGGTGAGCGCGGCGACTCGTCGGGCATTCTCCCGCATACTCACCGCACGCACGTCGTGGCCGTCGATTCGTACGCCGCCGCTCGACGGTGCCAGCGCGCGGTACACGCATCGAAGCAGGGTCGACTTCCCGCTGCCGTTCGGGCCGATCACCCCGAGGAACTCTCCGGAGTCGACCATCAACGATGCGTCGCGGATGATGCTGGTGCCATCGATCTCGACCGTGACTCCGTCGTACTCGACAGCACTCATGAGTCGATCCGGGTACGTCGACGTTGCATCAGCCCGAGGAACACCGGCACACCCACGGCCGCCGTGATCGCACCGAGCGGAATCTCCTGCGGCGGAACGACAATGCGCGCCATCAGATCGGCGACGACAAGGAACAGCGCCCCGAGCACCGGCGCGACGAGAATGATCTTACGGTGATCCGCACCGACCACCATGCGGGTCACATGCGGCACGATGAGACCGACGAATCCGATTGCGCCGCAGACAGAGACGATGAACCCGGTCATCAGCGCGGCGATGACGAAGAGCTCGAGCCGAAACCGCGACGCCCGTATGCCGAGCGACGCGGCGACCTCGTCGCCCATCGCCAGCGCATTGAGTTGTCGTGCTCTCGCCGCGACAACACCAATCCCGATGACCACCACCACCGCGACCAACACGACCGAATGCCATGTTGCCGCAGCAAGACTCCCGAGCAGCCAGAACATGACACTCCGCGCGGCATCACCCACCGGACGCAAGAAGATGAGCACGGT
The DNA here is from genome assembly GCF_001665925.1 of Gordonia sp. 852002-50816_SCH5313054-c. Lineage (NCBI taxonomy): Bacteria > Bacillati > Actinomycetota > Actinomycetes > Mycobacteriales > Gordoniaceae > Gordonia > Gordonia sp. 852002-50816_SCH5313054-c. The sequence goes on along the minus strand of NZ_LZTE01000035.1, from coordinate 18,977 downwards.
GGTCAGAGCCGAGAATCCATATCCGAGAGCGGTTCCCGTCAACACGAGCCGCAGCGGTGTGAGACCTCCACCACGCTGGGCGATTCCGAAGACGAGCAACGTCGCCAGCAGTGCGCCGAGGAATGCCGCGGTCGGCAACGCATAGAGACCGAGCCCCGAGAAGACTCCGAACAGCACTACCGCGGTGGCTCCGACCGACGCACCCGACGAGATCCCGAGCACGTAGGGATCGGCCAGCGGATTGCGCACCATCGCCTGCACGATCACGCCGACGACCGCCAAGCCTGCCCCCACGAGCGCCCCCGTCAATACCCGTGGCACACGCGAGTCGACGACGATCCAGTACGACGCGGCGTCGACCAACGAGACCGATCCCCCGGTGATCGCCGCCCACACCATCCGCAGCGACACAGACCAGCCGATCCCCACGGTTCCGTATGCGACGCCGCACGCTGCTGCCACGACGAGCGCCACACCGCAGCCGATGGCCACGGACACGGGTCGCGTCCAGGTTGCCCGCGGGTTCGCACTGCGCGTCGACATGGCCCGCCCTCCTGATCAGCCCGGAGCGGGTACAGCAGATGTCGCCACGCGCGGTCGACGACGACCGCTGCGAGTTCAACACCGACCATGTCCCGCGAAGTCGATGGGACCGCCTAAGCCAGGCGGCCACGTCGGCAGGTCTTCGGACTTCGGACACGGCACGTGATGTGCCACCTATCGACGATCGCTTCCCGGGCCGCTGACCCAGTGCTGTTGAACGCCTTCGTTTCCGTTACCGCTGCGGGGCAGCTCTGGATTCCCACCAGATTCCCTCTTGGCTCCCACCGACAATCTCGGCTGGAGAACCGACGCCGCTGAAGTCTAGCAACGGTCTCAAATCGGACATATGGCGCATGCGGATTCACGAACTTCACCATCCCATCACCGCGAGGCCGACGGCGGGTAGGACGACGTCCATCCTCTCTTGGTCGGGTGAGGTGTGCCGAGCCATCAGCTACGCGACCTCCGTATCGACGCCGACAAGACCCTGCACGCCGGCACCACCCGCCGACGCTTTCTCACCTGGGCGGGCGTCGCGGCCGGTATCGCAACCGTCCCCGCACTTTTCACCACCGACGCGGCGTCGGCTCCCCCGCCGCGTCGTGGCAGCGACCTGTTCACGCTCCGCGTCGCGTCGGGTGACCCCCTACCCGACGGCATAGTCCTGTGGACACGCCTGGCCGTCGATCCTCTCGCCCGTCGCGGAGGAATGGGCATGCTGCCGGTACCGGTCGAATGGGAGATCGCCGGCGACCCCGGTATGAGGAATGTCGTCGCGCGCGGCGTCGAACTGGCGACGCCGGAGAACGGGCACAGCGTGCACGCCGACGTGCGCGGTCTGCGACCCGCCGCGGACTACTTCTACCGATTCCGCGCGAGCGGCTCCGTCTCGGCGATCGGGCGCACTCGTACAGCTCCGTCGTACGGAAGTCGTCTGAGCGCGATGACTTTTGCATTCGCCTCGTGCCAATCGTGGGCCGACGGCCACTATCCCGCATACGCCGACATGGCGGCACACGCACCGGATGTCGTCTTCCATCTCGGCGACTACATCTACGAAAAGCCCATCCCCGTCGATGGCGGCCGACGCAGGACCGCGGCAACACCTGCGTCGGCACACCGGGAATGCGCGACGCTCGATGACTACCGCGATCGGTATGCGCTCTACAAACTCGACCCCAACCTGCAGGCCGCGCACCGAGTGAGCCCGTTCATCACGATCTTCGACGACCACGAGGTCGACAACAACTGGGCCGCATGGGTTCCCGAGGACGATCAACCCATCCCCGAATTTCTTTCCCGGCGAGCGCAGGCGATGCGCGCGTGGTGGGAGAACACACCGGTGCGTGTCGCGCAGCGGCCCCGCCCCACAACGACGGCCGATCTCTACGACCTGCGTGCCTACCGCCGGTTCAGTTATGGCGATCTCGTCGAGTTCAACGTTCTCGACACCAGGACCTTCCGCAGCGATCAAGCCAACGGCGACAACGACACCGCGCAGAATGCCGCGACCGCAGACCCTCGGCGCACCATCACCGGTGCCGCACAGGAGAAGTGGCTGCTCGACGGGCTGGCCGCGAGCCGTGCCCGCTGGAACGTCCTCGCACATCAGACCACCATCGCCGACCTCGCCCGCCGGAAGAACGGTGAGCGCGCGGCCAGCATGGACGGGTGGAGCGGCTACGAGGCCTCGCGCGCAAGGGTTCTCGATGGCGCTCGTGATCGCGGTGTGCGCAACCTGGTCTCGATCGTCGGCGATATCCACCGCAATGTGGTCTCCGAGCTGCGCTCCACGTATTCGCGACCGTCGGCGACCGTCGGAGTCGAACTCGCGGGCACCTCCATCGCGTCCGGCGCAGACGGCGAGGACAGCGATGCCAGCGACAAACAACTCAAGGCCGCCTCACCCCACATCCGCTTCGGCAACGCTCAGCGGGGCTACGTCCTCAACAGATTGTCGTCCGACCGCTGGGAAGCGGACTATCGAGTGAGCGATTCGATTGCCGCACCGAACGTTTCGCTGCACCGTCGGGCACAGATCACGATTCCGTCGGGCCGGCCGGACATCGACGTGCTCTGACCCGGCTGCTCTGCTCTGTGCGGAATCGTGCCGCTCTGAGCGGAACCGACGTGACCGATGTCGGTCTACCACCGACGATCGGTGCATGACCGATGAACAACGACCACTGCCACTCCGCAAGCGCACCGCGGAAAGCCTTTTCGGGCAACGCATCCTGACACTCGACTCCGCGCTCGACGACGAGATCGGCACGCAACTGTGCTCGCAACTCGTCATGCTCTCCGACGACGATCCTGTCGCCGACATCGCTCTCTGGATCAACTCGCCAGGCGGGTCGGTGCCCGCGATGCTCGCGATCACCGACATCATGCGTCTGATTCCCAACGATGTGATCACCGTCAACCTCGGAATGGCCTACAGTGCAGGACAATTCCTGCTGTGCAACGGCACCCGGGGCAAACGGTTCATCACGCAGCATGCCAAAGTCCTGCTGCACCAGGGATCTGCGGGCATCGGCGGCTACGCACCCGACATCGAACTGCAGGCCGACGACCTGCGCCACGTCCGCGATACCGTGCTGACGATCATCGCCGAGCAGACCGGACAGACCCGCGAGACGATCTTCGACGATTCGCTGCGCGATCACGTCTTCACCGCCTCCGAATCGGTCGACTACGGATTCGTCGACCACATCGTCACCGACATCGCACAGATCCGGCCGTTATCGCCTGCCGCAACAGGTTTCGCGGTGAGCCACGCATGAGTACGTACACCATTCCCAACGTCATCACTCGTACCCCGCAGGGCGAACGGGTCATGGATGTCTACAGCAGGCTGCTCGACGACCGAATCCTTTACCTCGGAACCGAACTCGACGACGGCGTCGCCAATGCGCTCATCGCGCAGATCCTGCACCTAGACTCCGAGAATCCCGACATCCCGATAGAGCTGTACATCAACTCTCCGGGCGCATCGGTGACGGCAACCTTCGCGCTCTACGACACCATGCAGTACTGCCACGCGCCGATCGCCACCACCTGTGTGGGACAGGCACTCTCGTCGACGGCACTACTGCTGGCCGCAGGCACACCTGGCCAGAGGTCGGTACTCCCCCATGCCAGGGTCCTGCTACACCAGCCGTCGGGTCAGGGCCGTGGCACGATCCCAGATCTGATCCTCGCCGCCGAGGAGATCCTGCGGATACGTGAGGAAATAGAACAGGCACTGAGTCGGCACACCGGGCGCGACATCGAGACGCTGCGTCACGACACCGACCGGGACCGTGTGCTGCGGGCCGAGGAGATCGTCGAGTACGGGCTCGCCGATCAGGTCATCGACGCCAGGGCCAGAACGGTTCGGTGATCGTCGGGCGCGCTCTCGACGCGACGGGGTGCACTCTCGACGGTATTGAGCGCCCAGTCGACGGTATTAAGCGCCCGGTCGGCCGACGCCGGTCACGCGGCCAGCGCGACCGGGCCGCGCATGCGCGAGAGCGGCATGATCGGTTGCGTTGCGGTAGGGGTCGAACCGGCGGGGATCGAACGCAGCGTGACGGGGCGGGTCGCCGCGCCTGCCCCGCGTGCCGCACCGACGACACTCTCGACGCGCGCGAGTTCGGCGGCAACCTCGCGAGCGAGATCGAGCAGGCTGAGTTCGAGCGCCCCGGCTACTGCCGCAAGCAACTCCGAGGAGGCGTCCTTGCGGCCACGCTCGATCTCGGACAGATACTGGCTCGAGACGCCCGCTCGGCGCGCGGTCTCGACGAGTCGCTCGCCGCGCTCGTGGCGGTGTCGACGCAGCACGCGCCCGGTGACCTCACGCCAGAGCGGTTCCGGTGACGGCTGGGTGTGCGAGTCGTACCTCGATGCCATGCAGTCGAGCGTAGGTCACCACTGCTGCGGGCAGCCGTCCCTTCTGCTCTGGGCAGAACGGCAACAACAGCAGACCGCGACCCTGCCCGTCAGCTACGCGCGAGGTCGGCGAGCACGCGCGCGCTCGACTCCCAGTCCATGCACTTGTCGGTGACCGACTTGCCGTACACGAGCGGCTGGGCGTCGGGCGACTGCGCACCGGCTTCGAGGAAGCTCTCAAGCATCACGCCACTGATCAACGGAGTGTGTCCCGCGGCGCGACGTGTCCGGATCGACGCCGCGATCTCGGCGGCGACCTGCGCCTGACGGATGTGGTCCTTGCCGGAGTTGGCGTGGCTGCAGTCGATCATGACCCGTGCGGGCAGGCCTGCCTTGTCGAGTGCGGCGACCGCGGATGCGACGGACTCGTCGTCGAAGTTGGGGCCGGTTGTGCCACCACGCAGGATGATGTGGCAGTCCTCGTTGCCCGCCGACTCGACGAGCGCGCCGTGACCGAAGTCGTCGACACCGAAGAACACGTGTTGAGCGGCGGCGGCATTCACTCCGTCGATGGCGACCTGGACGTTGCCGTCGGTGCCGTTCTTGAATCCGATCGGCATCGACAGACCGGATGCGAGCTGGCGGTGCACCTGCGATTCCGTTGTCCGTGCTCCGATGGCACCCCACGCGACGGCGTCGGCGATGTACTGCGGACTCGTCGGCTCGAGGAACTCACATCCGACCGGGAGGCCGAGGTCGATGATGTCGAGCAGCAGCGACCGTGCCGTACGCAGACCGCGCTCGACGTCGAAGGTGCCGTCCATGCCGGGATCGTTGATGAGTCCCTTCCACCCGACCGTGGTGCGCGGCTTCTCGAAGTAGACGCGCATGACGATCTTCAGGCGGTCGGCGTAGTCGTCGGCAAGCGGTGCAAGGCGTCGTGCGTAGTCGAGCGCGGCGATCGGGTCGTGCACCGAGCATGGCCCGACGACCACGAGCAGACGGTCGTCCTGGCCGGCAAGGATCGCGGCGATCTCGTCGCGGTCGGCCTGGACCCGAAGCGCTCGACGGGACGTCAGCGGCAATTCGGCGCGGATGGTGTCCGGCGACGGGATGGACCGGAAGGATCTGACGCGCCGATCGGAGGTGGAGGTCGATTCGGCCTCGTGAGCGGCCGTGGTGGCGAGATCCGGGAGGGTGGTCACTTCTGTGTTGCCTTTCGCGGGTGGTGGCCTGTCTTCTGCGACTGGGACACCCGCTTGCTTTGTCATCGGAGGCCCCTGACATGAGAAAAGCAGCGACCTTTTCGGTCACTGCTCGGGCTCCGGGTTTGTTGACGTGCGACGCAGATTCAGCGCTTCATCGCAGGCTCACCCGGAGCCTCGATAAAGAATCGCCAATAGGCGCGTACGTTGCTGGTCACGTTCGTGAGGTTAGCACGGCTACTCAGCATGGTCGAAGAGTCCCTGCTCAAGAACCCTCCCCGACTCACGGATGCCCCCTGTCGATCAGCTGGCTCAACACGATGATCGACTCACTCCGGTCGACCGGACCCGCCTGCCGGATGCGCTCGAGTGCGTGCTCGAGATGGTGCACATCGCGGGCCATGACACGCAGGATCGCATCGGCCTGACCCGTGATCGTCGCGGCGCTGACCACCTCGTGTATCGGCTCCCACGCGGCGGCCAGCTCCTCCGGCGAGATGTTGCCACGGCAGAAGACCTGTACGTAAGCCTCGGTGGTCCACTGCATCGCCGTCGAATCGATCACGGTGGTGAACCCTTTGATCACGCCCTCGTCGACAAGCCGATCGACCCGACGTTTGACCGCGGGTGCCGACAGACCTACCTCGTCGCCGATCTGTGCGTACGTCGCCCGCGCATCGCGAGCCAGACATTCGAGCACCTTCTCGTCGAGTTCGTCGATCTGACGCAACTTTTCCACCCTTTGCCACCCGTGAATCGAGATAAATTAATCAAATGCGCAATTCTCGTCGATTGTTTGCGCTGCACGCTGACGATACCGTCGAATTATGACGCTGACGAGTCCACGGTTGACTGCGCCCACCGAACGCACCCCACGTACCCGCACCTATGCGATGACCCCTCCTTCCCACTACACGGTCACCTACTCGATCAACCCGTGGATGGACCCGTCCGTCCCCGTCGACGCAGAACTAGCCATGGCGCAATGGGAGTCGCTGCGTGACATCTACCGATCCCTCGGCCACTCCGTCGCACTCGTCGACGCCCAACCAGGTCTGCCCGACATGGTCTATGCCGCCAACGGCGGACTCGTCGTCGACGGAAAGGCCGTGGCAGCACGGTTCCTGCACCCCGAGCGCGCGCCGGAAGGCGAGCACTACACGGCATGGTTACACACCTGCGGCGCCGACGCTGTGCATGAGACCGTCGGCGTGCAGGAGGGCGAAGGCGACTTCCTCCTCGTCGGTCGACGCATCCTGGCGGGAACCGGGTTTCGCACACACCCCGACACTCACGCCGAAGTCGCTTCGATCACGGGACTTCCGGTTGTCGGTCTCGAACTGATCGATCCGCGCTTCTACCACCTCGACACAGCACTCGGCGTGCTCGACGACGACACGATCGCCTACTTCCCCGACGCCTTCTCACCCGCGTCGCGCGCCGTACTAGCCGACCTCTATCCCGACGCGATCATCGCCACCGAATCCGACGCCGTCGTCCTCGGACTGAACCTCGTTTCCGACGGTCGCCACGTGGTGATGACCGATGCCGCACCGGGATTGGAGTCACGCCTGCGCGACGCAGGCTACCTACCGATCACCGTCGACCTCTCCGAACTCCTCAAAGGCGGCGGTGGCGTCAAATGCTGCACGCTAGAATTGCGGCTACCAGCGACGTCGGACGAGAACACCATGCACACGCTTGTCGAACCCCATGTGGCACACAACTATTCACCGCTGCCGGTCACTGCGGCGACCGCTGAGGGAGCGTGGATCACCGACGTCGACGGCAGGCGTTACCTCGACGCGCTCGGCGCCTACTCCGCGGTCAACTTCGGCCACCGCAACCCCGAGATCGTCGCGGCCGCAAAGGCACAACTCGATCGCGTCACGCTCACCAGTCGCGCGTTCGGCTCCGACGCACTCGAACCGTTCTGCGCGGCGCTCGCCGAACTGTGCGGCAAGGAGATGGTGCTTCCGATGAACACCGGCGCCGAGGCCGTCGAATCTGCACTCAAGGTGGCCCGCAAGTGGGGATACGACGTGAAAGGCGTTGCACCGGGACACGCGACGGTCATCGTGGCGGGCGGCAACTTCCACGGCCGCACGATCAGCATCGTGAGTTTCAGCGACGACGAGGACGCGCGCGGCGGATTCGGGCCATTCACACCGGGTTTCACGCGTGTGCCGTTCGGTGACGCCGCCGCGCTTGCCGACGCCATCGACGACACCACGGTCGCCGTGCTGATCGAACCGATCCAGGGCGAGGCCGGCATCATCGTCCCGCCCGACGACTACCTGCCCGAGGTCCGTCGACTCTGCACCGAGAACAACGTGCTGATGATCGCCGACGAAATCCAGTCGGGTCTCGGTCGGACCGGCACGACGTTCGCATGTGAGCACTGGGGCGTGGTGCCCGACGTCTACACACTCGGCAAGGCACTCGGCGGAGGTGTACTCCCGGTGTCGGCCGTGGTTGCCGACCGAGATGTGCTCGGAGTGCTCCACCCCGGACAGCACGGCTCGACGTTCGGTGGAAACCCTCTCGCGGCTGCCGTCGGGCACACCGTTGTCCGCATGCTCGCCGAGGGCACCTGGCAGGCACGCGCAGCCGAACTCGGCGAACACCTCCACGCCCGCCTGCGCGAACTCGTCGGACACGGCGTCATCGCCGTCCGCGGCAAAGGACTGTGGGCAGGCATCGACATCGACCCGGACCTCGGCACAGGCAAAGAACTCTGCCTGCGTCTCGCCGCACGCGGCGTACTCGCCAAGGACACCCACGGTTCGACGATCCGCCTCGCACCACCGATCGTCGTCACGCACGACGAGATCGACTGGCTCGTCGACCGATTCGCGGACGCGCTGAGCAGCTGAGCGCTGCTCGTCACGCACCGATCGCAGCGACATGCACACAGAATTACTGCGGTCACTTCGAGGACGCCACTAGCATCGGAAACATGACCGACCCTCGGCACGACGCCACCCACCACGTGCTCCTCATCCGCCACGGACAGACCGAATGGTCGCTGACAGACCGGCACACCGGCCGCACCGACATCGATCTGACCCCGAAGGGCGAGGAGGACGCGCGAGCGCTGAAAGGGATCGAGAACCGCTCGGGACTCACCGATCCGTGGGTCATGGCGTCGCCCCGGAAACGCGCCCAGCGCACCGCACAGCTCGCCGGACTGCACGTCGACGAGACCAGCGAGCTGTTCGCCGAGTGGGACTACGGCGACTACGAGGGCCTGACCCGCGCTCAGATCCACGAGCGCTACGACCCCGACTGGACGATCTGGACCGGCGGCGGCCGCAACGGCGAGTCCGTCTCCGACATGACAACGCGTGTCGACGCCGCCGTCGACCACGTCGAGGAGCGTTTCGAGAAGTCCGACGTCATCGTGGTCTCGCACGGACACTTCTCGCGGTCGTTCATCTGCCGATTTCTCGGGTGGCCGATCAGCCAGGGCGCCAACATCGACCTGCGCCCGGCGGGCAGCGCACTGTTGAGCGATCACGCGGGTGATCGACGGCTCGTCGAGCTACGCGGACCCGAAGGCGCACGCCCGCGCACCGGCTCCCTGTGACCCCATCGACGGCGCTGGTACTCGGTGGTGGTGGCCTGCTCGGCATCGGTTGGATGACAGGTGTTCTGGCCGCGCTCGAGGAATCCAGCGCTCTGGTCGCGGCCGACGCCGACGTCGTCATCGGAACGTCGGCAGGTTCGGCGACTGGGGCTGCCGTGCTCCAATCCGGCTCGGCATCCACTCTTTTCGAGTCCATGACGCGTAAGTCGCGCCGCAACGCGGAGCTGACGCCGACGGGCGATCTGGCCGCACCGATGCAGGCCTTCGCGTCTATCGCCGCATCAACCGCGCCCGATCCCGAACGCGCGCAACGTTTTGTCGCATTGTCGGATGCGCTGTCGACGGCCGATCCTCACGCACGCCGTGACGCCGTCGAGTCGAGATTGTCCGGAACGACCTGGCCAATCGCCTTGCGGGTCACGGCACTACGATCCGATGGCCGACTCGTGGTCTTCGGGTCGGACTCGGGCGTCGATCTCGTCGATGCGGTGACCGCGAGCTGCGCGGTACCCGGAATCTGGCCGACGGTCACCATCGACGGGGCGACCTACGTCGACGGCGGCTCGTTGAGCCCCACCAACGCACACCTCGCCGAGGACGTCGAGCGCGTCGTCGTTCTCGCGCCGATGGTCGACGATCCGGCGATGGCTCGGCCCGATATCGCAGCGGTTCTGGAGAGGGCCACAGTCATTTCGCCGTCGCCCACCACGCTGAGCCGCTCCGGCGACAACCCCTTCGATCCCGACATCCGCGGCCTGGCATCGGTTCTCGGCTACGACGACGGGCTCGAGGCACTCTCACTGCTGCGCTGAACGTGTCCGCTCGCTCGGACAGTCGCCGCGTACACGAATCGTCAGGTCGCCGCTGATCTGGCCAGCGAAGCGGCCAGATCGTCCGCGTCGACCACCGGGAGGTCGCACACCGTGCCGCGGCAGACGTAAGCGGCGTCGTGGCCCTTGACCGGCCCGCGGCCGTCGAGCAGGGGCTGCGAGTCGCGCGCACCCGATACGACGATCGCTCCACCGGGCGCGAGTCGTCGTGCCGCCGTGGCCAATTCGCCTGCGCTGCGGGAGTCTTCGGCGATCGCGACCTGGATCGGCCCATCCTGGCGCGCCTCGGCAACGGCAAGCCAGTGCCCCGCTGAACGGGGCACTTTGGCCAAGAGCACGCTGCCACGCGTCAACGTCTCGTCGACGATGCTCGCGTAACGGGTCGCGGGACCCATCCGCGCGAGGGCCGACGCGATGAGCGCGGCCTCGGCCACGAGCGAGGCACCCGACGGTGTCGCACCGTCTGCCGGATCCCGGGGCCGCGCGATGAGTGTTCCCTGCGCGGCGTCGAACCAGGCTCCCGCCTCGTCGGGGTCGGCGAACGTCTCGATCGTCGAGTCGAGCAACGCCAAACCCTTTTCACACCAACTCGTTTCGCCCGTGACCTGGTAGACGGTCAGCATCGCGGTGACCAGTGCAGCGTGGTCGTCGAGTGCGGCCACCGGCACACCGACAACTCCGCCGAGAGATGAGCGCCGCAGTTGTCCGTCGACGAGATGAGTGTCGACGAGCTCGGTCAAGACCTCGACGGCCAGTTCCACCCAGTCGGGATGATCCAGAGCCGCGCCGGCCTCGGCGAGTGCGGTGACCGCCATGGCATTCCACCCCGTCACCACCTTGTCGTCGCGCGGGGGTTGCGGGCGCGACGCCCGCGCAGTGAGGAGTCGACGCCTGACGTCCGCGTACCTGTCGGTGTCTTCAGGGTCGGTGCGCAGCTGCAGCGTCGACGCACCGTGCTCGAAGGTTCCCGCCTCTGTGACGCCGAAAAGCGCTGCGGCCCACTCGCCGTCCTCGTCACCGAGAACCTCGCGCAACTGGGCGGGAGTCCACACGTAGGTCGAGCCCTCGACGCCTGCGGCATCGGCGTCGAGCGACGAGGCGAACCCGCCGACGACACGCAGATCCCGACGCAGGAAGTCGACGATCTCCTCGGCGATCCGGCCGGGCAGCGGGTCGTCGACGATTCTCGCGAGATGTCCGTACACGCGCAGCAACTGGGCGTTGTCGTAGAGCATCTTCTCGAAATGCGGTACCACCCAGTCGTTGTCGACCGCATACCGCGAGAAGCCACCGCCGAGTTGGTCGTAGATTCCACCACGGGCCATCGCATCGGTTGTGCGCATCACGGCTTGCAGAGGCGCGGCGTCGGCTGACCGCTCGTAGTGCCGCAGCAGACCTTCGAGCAACGCGGACGGTGGAAACTTCGGCGCCCCACCGAATCCACCCGAGACCCGGTCCTCGTCGCCGAGCACGGTGGTGACCGCGTAGTCGAGGAGCCGTTCATCGACGTCGACACCACCCGCCGGAAGTGCGGACGCGGCGTCGGACAAGGCTTCTCGGACACGTGAACCCATCGACTCGATCTCGCTGCGCCGCGTCGTCCACGCCTGCGTCACAGCTGAGAGGATCTGCCGGAACGACGGCATTCCGCCGCGAGGGGTGTCGGGAAAGTACGTGCCGCAATAGAAGGGCTCACCAGACGGGGCGAGAAAGCACGTCATCGGCCAGCCGCCCTGGCGAGTCATCGCGACCGTCGCGTTCATATAGATCGCGTCGATGTCCGGACGTTCTTCGCGGTCGACCTTGATGCAGACGAAGTCGCGGTTCATCTGCGCGGCGGTGTCTGCGTCCTCGAAGGACTCGTGCGCCATCACGTGACACCAGTGGCATGCCGCATAACCCACCGAGAGCAATACCGGGACGTCGCGCCGAACCGACTCCTCGAGCGCGGCGTCGGACCACTCACGCCAGTCGACGGGATTGTCAGCGTGCTGCCGGAGGTAGGGGCTCGACGATTCGCTCAGTTGATTCGGCATATCCGATCCGCTCCGTCGCGAGAGTCGTTTGGGGTCCCTGCTACCGGTCGAACTACGAGGTCAGGTGCCGCCGGAGTCCCGTCGCACCGCGGGGTCGGCGGTGGTGTCGGCGCTGACCGAGACCCCGTTTCCGGTTCCCGTCGCCGTGGCGCGGCCTTCTGCCTGTGCGGCTCGCTCGGAGTCGCTATCCGCAACACCAGCACCGGCCGCGTCGGTGCCCTCGTCGAAGGCCTGGTCGGCTTCGGGATGGTTGGCGTCGAACGACTTCGGCAGCTTGCGGAGTTGCTTGTTCATCGAGCGGATCAGCAAGGCGGTGCCAATGAGCAGCACCACGATCACCAGCAGACCGATCGGCGAGGCCTTGCCGAACTCGGGTCCCTGAGGTTGCTGTGCGGCCAACACCGCGATTGTCGAGAACGTCATGACGTCGCCTGCTCCCCAACCCCGACGGCTTCGTCGTCGAGCGATACACCTGTGAACAGGTCTGTTTCCGGAATCGCGGTGGTCACCCGCGTCTGCGCCAACTCGTACTCCTCGGTGGGCCAGAGTCGCTGCTGCCACTCGAGCGGGACCGCGAAGAACATGCCGTTGGGATCAATCTGTGTCGCGTGCGCACGCAGTGCGTCGTCGCGCTGCGGGAAGTACTCCGCGCATTCGACCTGGGTGGTCACGCGTCCCATGAGATCGCCGCGACTGGGATCCCACTTGGAGAGCCACTCGGCAAATGGACTCTCCTGGCCGCTCTTCTCGAACTCCTCGGAGAACAGCACCATGCGGTCCCGGATGAATCCGTGCGTGTAATACAGCTTCGACACCGTCCACGGCTCGCCCGCGTCGGGGAAAGCCGCCGGGTCGCCCGCGGCCTCGAACGCCGCCACCGACACCTTGTGGCACATGATGTGGTCGGGATGGGGATATCCACCGTGCTCGTCGTAGGTGATCATCACGTGCGGGCGGAACTCGCGGACCAGCTCAACCAGCTTCTCCGTCGGCACCTCGACCGGCAACGTCGCAAACGAGCCCTCCGGCAGCGGAGGCAACGGGTCGCCTTCCGGCAGGCCTGAGTCGACGTAGCCGAGCCACGTCTGCTCGACGCCGAGCGCAGCGGCAGCTTTCGCCATCTCCTCTTTGCGGACCTCGGTCATCCGCTCCTTGATCCCGGGACGATCCATCGCCGGGTTCAAGATGTCGCCGCGTTCGCCACCGGTGAGGGTCACGATGAGGACTTCGTTGCCCTCCGCGGCGTATTTGGCCGATGTGGCCGCGCCCTTGCTCGACTCGTCGTCGGGATGGGCATGCACTGCCATCAGACGGTAGCCACCCTGCGTGCGCGATTCGGTCACGGTTCCTCGCCTTCGGATACGTACTCCTCTCATGGTAGGTATTGACCCGTGAACAGTTCAGACGGGGGCACGCCGCAGGAACCCGACCTGCACAAACAACCGCGTAGCGGACCGCGTGCCACCTATCCCGTCGCACAGTCGGCCCGGAGTCGGCGCCTGTGGTTCATCGCATCGGCAGTCACGGTTGTGGTCCTCGGTGTGATCCTGGCCGCAATCGGCTACAACAAGTTCGCCGATCCCGATGTCAGCGGACAGGCGACCGGCTACGAGATCCTCGACGACTCATCGGTCGCCGTGCTGTACACGGTGACCCGCAAGGACCCGACCCAGCCGGTGGCATGCGTTGTCCGCGCCAGGGTCAAGGACGGCTCGGAGGCGGGGCGTCGTGAGGTTCTCGTACCGCCGGGCACCCAGCAGCAGGGACTGCGCACCGTCATCAAGACGTCCGGGCCGCCGGTCATCGGTGAGGTCTTCGGCTGCAGCACCGACGTACCCGCATACCTGACCTCCTCCGCGTCGTGACAGAAGAGCGTCCCGCGCCGACGTCGGCCACCCCAGACGGTGACCGCGGCGTACGCGACGCGCCGGGTAAACACGACAAGAGGGGAAGACCGGACAAGGCGGTCTTCGCCCGCCTGAGCAGCCCGTATTTCCCCGCATTGGTGGCGCTGTTCATCGGCGTCATGCTCATCAGCAACATCACCGGCACCAAGGGTGTCGTGTTGTTCGACAGTTGGCTCCACCTCGACGTCGGCCCCATCCACATGAACGGCCTGGTCACCGACGGCGCTTTTTACCTCTTTCCGTTGGCATACGTCCTGGGCGACGTGATCAGCGAGGTCTACGGATTCAAGGCGATGCGCCGGACGATCCTCGCGGGCTTCGCCGTCCTCCTCTTGGCGTCACTGTGTTTCTGGGCGACCATCCACCTGCCCGCTGCCGACTTCTACGACGGCCAAGAAGCGTTCACACGCGTAGCCGGAGTGGTGCCGCAGTTCTTACTCGCCGGGTTGGCCGGCTACCTCGCAGGCGAGTTCCTCAACTCGTTCGTGCTCGTCAAGATGAAGCAACGCGCGGGCGAAAAGCGACTGTGGGCACGGCTACTCGGCTCAACCGTGGTCGGAGAATTCGCCGACACACTCGTGTTCTGTTCGATTGCCGCATCCGCCCTGGGAATTTCGACGTGGGGCGACTTCATCAATTACACCGCCGTCGGATTCATTTGGAAAACGCTCGTCGAAATCCTCGTCATGCCGATCACCTACGGTGTCGTCGCATGGCTGAAACGATCTGAACCCAGCTACCAGCAGGCCCTCGCCGAGGTCAACACGACCGACGTGTGATGTGCCACATCCGTCTGGATTTGGTATCCTGACTGAATACACGGCTCCGAGAGGGGTCGTGTTGCTGCATTTAGAGCAGGCCCACACGTGCTACCGCGTGTGACATAACCAAGCACGTGCGCGCATGAAGCATGTGGGCAAACCAAGCATTTACAGCAGTCCATGTGTCCCGATTCGGGACAGTGCCCCGGTTCAGACATTGCCGGGGAGCGGACAACACAAAGGAGTGACCGATGACCGACACCCAGGTGACCTGGCTGACCCAGGAGTCGCACGACCGCCTCAAGAGCGAGCTCGACTCTCTGATCGCCAACCGTCCGGTCATTGCTGCCGAGATCAACGAGCGTCGCGAAGAGGGCGACCTCAAGGAGAACGGCGGCTACCACGCCGCCCGCGAGGAGCAGGGCCAGCAGGAAGCCCGTATCCGACAGCTCCAGGAGTTGCTCAACAACGCGAAGGTCGGCGAGGCCCCGACACAGTCCGGCGTCGCACTGCCCGGTTCCGTCGTCACCGTGTACTACGACGGCGACAAGAGCGACGAAGAGACCTTCCTCATCGCCACCCGCGAAGAGGCACAGGCAGGCAAGCTCGAGACCTATTCGCCGAGCTCGCCGCTCGGCTCCGCACTGATCGACGCCAAGGTCGGCGACACCCGCGAATACACCGTGCCCAACGGCTCGGTGGTGAAGGTGACGCTCGTCAAGGCCGAGCCGTACCACAGCTGACCCCCTACGGGACCACAGCAGGCTGAAAGGTTGCTGCGGGTTGCGGATTCCGCAGCCCACAGCAACCTTTCGTCGTATCTCACCGCGAGGTGATCAGTTCAGACGCACCTTCACGCCACCCGAGAACATCGAGTCGTGCAGCTCGATGGTCGTCGGCGTCGCATCCTTCGGCATGTCGAAGACGACCTTGGCATCGACGGTGTTGCCCGGATTGATGTTGTCCCACACCGGAATGTCGGAGCCGCCGAGGGCGATCTGCGCGGAGGTGCTGGGTTCAAAACTGCGACCCTGGTCGTCGACGAGCTTCTGATCCGACGGCGAGAAGCTCTGCGGCTCCTTGCTCGTGTTCTGCACCGTCATCGAGACAACCACGAACTGCCCCTGCGCCTGCTCGGTCAGATAGGGATTGTCGCCGACACTCGACAGACCCTTCTCCACTCCCGTCACGACAAACTCGAACTTGCCGTCGCGCACAGGAGTATTGAGTCCTGCTGCGCCGCTGTCCTTTTCCGCACCAGCGTTCTTCTGTTCGGCACCCTGCTGCGACGACCCTGCCGACGTCGAGTTCGACGACGAATCCGAGTCCGACCCGCCCCCCGACACCGCAACGATGATCACGATCAACACCACCAGCGCACCGAGAATCCACGGCCACTTGCGCCGCTTCTTGGGCGGCTGATTGACCGGCTGGCCGCCGGGGCCCTGAGGCGGAAAGCCGTACTGCGGCACCGTGTTCGGTGCTCCGGCAAACTGCCCGGCACCGGTCTGCGGGTACGCGTACTGGGGCGCGCCCGACTGGGGCACACCGGACTGGGGCGCATTCGACTGGGGCGCGCCCGACTGGGGCGCATTCGGAGGGTTCGTCATTGGTCTTCCTTCGTTCGCGACGCCGTACGTTCGGCGACGAAGGGGACTCTATGGATCGACTCCGACAAAAACGGCCGTGTAGTGCGTCGTCTGAACGGGTGAATCCGAGTGCTCCGCGGAGCAACCGCAAGCTCGTACCCTATCTGAGACGTGTTTGACCAAAACGTCTCGCGCGGGTGTTTCGCGATGCTAAGACTCAGGAATGAAAACGCGCATCACTCTGCGCCGAGTCGGGGTCGTCGCCGCTGCCGTGGCCGTCGGACTGCTGACCTCGGTTTCGACACCCACACTCGCCGACGCCGCCCCCGCGCCGCTCGCGTACGTCAACCTCGGAGACAGCTACTCCGCGGGTTCCGGTGTATCCCCCACCGCGCCGGACAAACCCGGCAGTTGCACGCAGTCGAGCAACAACTTCTCACACGTGATCGCACGCCGCAATGGCTTCTCACTCAAGGACGTCAGTTGCGGTGGCGCACAGACCAAAGACTTCTTCACTCGCCAATACCCTGACGTCGCACCACAATTGCGCGCCCTACGGCCCACCACACAACTGGTCACCCTGATGATCGGAGGCAACGACGGCAACGTCTTCGCCGGCACCGTCGCGAAGTGTGTCGCAGCAGGAGTCGCCACAGGTTTCCGCGGCACGCCGTGCAAAGACCAGTACGGCTCGTCGGTGACACGCGAGATCCAGACCGCGACCTACCCGAAGATCGTGCACGCGCTCAAGGCAATTCGCGCGAAGTCGCCCAGGGCCCGCGTCGCGATCGTCAGCTACCCGCTCATCATGCCCGCGACCGCGCAGGCGTGCCCCAATCTGCCTGTCGCCGCCGGCGATCTGCCTTATGCGCACGGAATCCAGACCGCACTCAACGACGCCGTGAAGCGCGCGGCCACGACAACCGGGGTGACCTTCGTCGACGCCACCACACCGTCGATCGGCCACGATGGTTGCAAGCCGGTGGGCGTGCGCTGGGTTGAACCGATCTTCGGCACCGTCCAGCCGATCCCCGTGCATCCCAACGCGCTTGGCGAGCGCGAGATGGCGGGCATCGTCAGCCGGACGCTCGGCCTCGCGCGGTAACCAGCCCGGCATCTACCACGAACATGTGTGTCGTATCGAAGGAGTTGGGTGCTGCAGCACCCAACTCCTTCGATTAGGTCCACATCTAGGTCTACTCCACGTCGCACTCGGACTCACGCCGCGTCGTCGCGGCGGATGGTGAGCGCTCCCGACTCGTCACCTACGTGAATGTCGCTGCGCCCCAACATAACTCCCAAGCGGTCGAGCATCTGGAAGAGCGGTGTGCCCGACGGCGCGTCCGACATGTCGTCGCACGGTTCGACGCTGTAGTTGGCCACCTCGGTCAGCAGCGACAGTCGCCATGCCTCGCCGCGCAGTGGCTGCAGGTCGCGACTGCGGGTCAGCGGCTGCACCTCGAACGACCCGCACGTCGTCGTATCCTCCTTCGTGCACGCTCCACCGAGCCCGATGTCGGCGAACTCGGCGTGCGACCACCACAGCACACCATCGACGTCGACGGTCGGCGTGATGACACCGTTGGGTAGGGGTCCCTCCGTCATACGTGTCAGAGGCTTCTCGAAGACGAGGAGCCCCGCGCTGCCCAATTCGGGCAACACTCGAATGCTTGCACCGCCGTCCGCAGACCTCGCCTCGCTGGCGACCGACTCGGGCACCCAGATCGGCGAGACCCTCGAGAGAACTTCGACGGACGTATCGGCGCGGCCGAGGAGTCCGCGCAGCAGCTTGTACAGGTCGACGCTCTCGATGTAGTCCTCGGCGAGATCGGCGCATTCGTCCTCGGTGAGTGCCAGACGTCCCTCTCGGTACTGTTCGAATCGCGCTATCGCGTGGAGCATCCGCACGCCGACCGGACGTATGTACGCCGCCCACTCCTCGGCGAGTCCGTGGAAGGCGTCGACGAGCGCGGCCTGAACGTCGGGCATGCCCGTCGCCGCCCACGGGATCTGATTGAGCCGTCGCCCGGTGGCGGCGTGATAATGCCGATCGCTGCCGGTGGTGCCGTTGCGCGTGCGGCCGACAGTTGGCTTGCGTGACTTGTGATTTCGTCTCCCCATGCGCTGCACGCTAGGCGCGGTCACGACCGGAGTCACCGCGCCCATCCACAGGCAAGCCACACATCGCTTCGGACCACAGGTTATCCACAGCTTGGCCCCAGACCATCGCTAACCTGCGGGTTCATCGTGTAGTCAGAGCATTCAACCATCCAAAGGAGGACGGACCATGAAGATGCACAAGCAGCCAACCCCCGACGTTCCGCTCGTCGTCCTCGACGACGACGCACTCGTTGCCCACTACGCCAAGACCCTGTTCGACGAGGGCACGCCGGTTGCTGTCGTCAGCAGCAACTACTACGACGTCGTGCCGTTCATGTTGCGCAACAACGGACACACGGTCGCGCTGGTCGCCGACGTCGACGACACCACGCAACTGGCAGAGGCGATCTTGATCGTCGAGCAGCGTCTCGGGCACGTCGCAGCGGTGATCCGCTACGAGACCGATCTCGGAGCTTGTCAAGATGTTTGTGTAAGAACGTGACTCCTGATTTTTGTGTGCTTGCTGTTGCGGTCTAGGTGAGGTGGG